>JASHSA010000164.1 GCA_030037035.1 Thermoplasmata archaeon | reverse complement strand
GCGTCGAGCGGACGGAGTCGGCGATCGCCTTCGCCGCCGCGATGTTGTTGGAAAGGGCGCCCCGGCCCTTCTCCCGCTTCGTTCCTTCCTTCAGCACCAAGATCGGGGTCTGTCCTGTCAGCATCGTTCTGTCCTCCGAGATTCCTCTCGGTGTTCGGCCGAGGTAGAAATGCGGTTGTATTTAAAAACAACTAGTCTCCAATTCTGGTCTGGGGTCCAGGAGTTGCTTCCTCCCGGCCGCCCGCTGTCTCGAGCAGTGTACGGGCGGGGAAGCGCGGTCTCTTTCACCCTGCGTGCGGCCCACGGGCTGCGGCTGTGCGAGGATCTCCCCGGATCCTTGAGGCCCGGAGGCCCGAGAGCAGGGTAGTTCTGCCCTGTTTCCGAGTTCAGCTAGTGAGGCCTCTTTCGTCCTCGTCAAGCTTCCTCTGGAGTGCGGGCCTCGACATCCCGGGCTAGGCGGGCCTCCAGCCCGACTCCGTCGGGGAAGGGCGCGCTCGTCCCGGAACAGCGTGCAGGGACTCAGGGGCAGGGCGAGTACGAGAAGGCCCAACCCCCGCCAGGGCCACCGGGAGCGGAGAGGTTGTCGACCTGCCACGTGCCAAAGTTCGCGGGGAACGTATAGGAGAAGTGTTGGTCGAACTGGAGAGTCATCGGTACGATCAGGGTGCGGCCCAAGACATCGAACGGGACGGCGATGGTAAACGCCGAGGCCTCGGCCTGACGACTGACCCCGGGACTATCGCAGGTGGAAACTGCGGGAGCATTCGCTTGAACAAAACCATTGTTGAGGTAGATGTCCGAAGAAAGGTTCGACACATTGCCGAAGACGGAAATGCTCGAAGCCTCGCCTTGGTCGGTAAGGTCGGAGACCGTTGGAATCAGGGCGCTGCCGCCTCCATTAGCTGGCGGAGGGAACCGTACAAGTCCGTACGGACTTGTGCAGGGGAGGTTCGGCCCCGGACCCCATCCGCTCCGGTTTTGCGTTTGATAAAGACTTAGACCTGAGGTGAACGCGGCCAATCCAGACGTCCCGTTCTCTACAGAAGTCCCCCATCCCGTCTTGAAGGACGGCCAAACTACTATCCCCATTCCCGTACCGGTTCCCCCGTACGGTGAGTTCACCAGGACAGCAGGAAGCATCCGGGGATTTTCGGTGGCCAGGAGTCTACTCAAGGAACAGGTATGATGGAAGACGGGCGACCAGCCTCCGGCAAAGGTCGGGACAGCCAGACACAACACGAGGGCAATCGCGACTCCGCCGACCAGAGCCGCCGGGCCTCGAGCTGCCATCTTTGAAGGAAGAGTCATGCTCCTACCTATGGCTCAAAACCCTCCTCTTAAACTGCGTATCGGACGTAAGCAGGGGACGCGTCGGGGCGACCCATCCGCCAAGTCGGCTCATGACGCGGGCCGCACGATCTTGCCGGCGATGTGCGAACAGAGGCCGACCGAGGCGATTCGGATTGGATTGTCCCACTCTAGACCCAGAACTGCGAAGTCCGCCAGCGATCGTGCTTCGAACGGGTGCGTGGTCGTACGGAAGTGAACCTCGATGGGTTTCAGAGGCCTGAACTCTAGCGGGGCTGAGCGCGGGGAGTCAAGGGCGCCAGAGTGACTCGAGAGGTCTATGGGTTCGGCAAGGTCAGCCTCCTTCGCAGGGCCTCCCCGCTGCGGCCGAGCTCAGGCCTCCCGCCCGTCGTCGAGGTCGACGAAGCCGAGAACGAGGGACATGTCCCGATTCCCGAGCTCCGGCAGGTGGTGAGGGCGAGACGGCTCAACGTCGGGGTCGTCAAGCTAGTTCGCCGCCTCGGGTGGCCTTCCCGTCCGATGGGTTCGGGCAGAGCACGATGGGCTCAAATCCGCCGGTCCGCCACGCTCACTGGAGGGGAGTTGACTCGAAAGGTCGGGCGCGCCGTCGGCTTCCGCACGCTCGGGGACGTCCAGGCGGCCGCGCGTCGCTCGGTCGACGCGGGGGTCTGGGGGTTCATCGAGGGCGGCTCGGGCGAAGAGAGGACGCTCCGGGCGAACGTCGCCGCGTTCGAGCGGTGGACCCTTCGCCCGGACGTACTGCAGAACGTCCGTGAGGTCGGCCTGGGGACGACGCTCCTCGGCTCGGCGGTGAGCGCGCCGTTCTTCGTTGCTCCGACCGCCTACCACCGTGAGGTCCATCCCGGAGGTGAGCGGGCCACTGCAGCGGGGGCCTCGGCCCTGGGCGTCCTCGGCGTCTACAGCACGCTCTCCTCCGATTCGCTCGAGGCGATCGCGGAGGCCTCGGGGACTGCGCCGAGGTGGTTCCAGCTCTACCTGCAAGCCGAGTTCTCCGACTCGTTGGCCCTCGTCCGTCGGGCGGAGCGGGCCGGATACTGCGCCCTCGTCGTGACCGTCGACACGCCGGTCCTCGGGTCCCGCGACCGACAGGGGCGGAGCGGCTTCGCCGTACGGCGGGCACCGCCGGTCGGCAACGGCCGGGGCGCTCGGATGCCTCCCCGAGGGTCCGCGTGGGACGGCGCCGGGGTCAAGCTCGCGGGAGGTGGGGAGGAGTCCTGGGCGACGATCGACCGGCTACGTCGATCGACGCGGCTGCCGATCGTCCTCAAAGGGGTGCTGACCGCCGCGACGGCCCGCCGGTCGGTGGCGCACGGCGCCCGCGCCGTGATCGTCTCGAATCACGGCGGACGCCAGCTCGATCTCGCGCCGGCGACGCTCGACGCGCTGCCGGAGGTCGTGAAGGCCGTCGGCCGACGGGCGGAGGTCTACGTCGACGGAGGGGTCCGACGGGGGAGCGACGTCGCGGTGGCGCTGGCGCTCGGCGCCCGCGGCGTCGGGATCGGACGGCCGATCCTCTGGGCCCTGGCCGCCGGAGGTCGCGCCGGCGTCGAGCGGTACCTGCGGCTGTTGGGCACCGAGCTGTCGAACACGCTCGTCCTCCTCGGCCGCTCCTCGCCGGCGGCGCTCGACCGGCGGCTCGTCGCTCCCGCCGGGACCCGGTAGGATCTCCTCCGCCGCGATGGCCGACCCGGCGCGCGCGTCGTACGGGGGGCTCTTCCGCAACCGCAACTACGTGCGGGTCTTCTCCGCCGGTCTCGGCTCGGTCGCGGGCTCCGCCATCACGAGCGTCTGCCTCGTCTGGCTCGTCGAGCAGAGGACCGGCTCGGCGCTGGACGTCGGGCTCCTCGCCGTCGCCTGGGTCGGGGCGGCGCTGGTCTTCAGCGTCTTCGGCGGGACGCTGGTCGACCGCTACGACCGGCGGCGCCTGATGATCCTGTCCGATGTCGCCCGCGCGGCGGCGATGGGCTCGGTGGCGGTCGAACTGCTCGTCCGCGGCTTCGACCTGCTGTCGTTGCTCGGCGCCTACGCGGTCGTCGGCGGCTTCACGACGATCTTCTCCCCGGCCGAGCAGGCGCTCGTCCCGGCGCTCGTGCCGGGGCTCCAGGTCGCCGACGCGAACGGGCTGGTGCGCTCGAGCCGCTCGGCGCTCCAGTTCGTCGGGTCGGCGATCGCGGGCGTCCTGCTCGTGTCGGTCGGGGCTGCCTGGGGGCTCGGGGTCAACGCCGTGACGTTCGCGCTGTCGGCGACGCTGCTCGCCGGCATGAGGCTTGCGCCCGCGGCCCGTCGGCCGACGGAAGGGGTCCTGCCGTCGTACTTCTCCGACCTCGCCGGCGGCTTCCGGTGGCTCCGGCGGGCGACCGGCTTCCTCCAGTTGACGATCTCGGCGACGTTCTTCAACTTCTGCTCGTCGGTCGTCGGGACGTTCCTGGTCTTCTTCGCGACCCTCGTCCTGCACGCCGGTGCGCTCGTCTACGCGCTGCTGCTCGCCGCCGAGGTCGCGGGGACCGCCGGCGGAGCGCTGCTGGTCGGCCGCGTCGGGGCGGTCCGATGGGCGGGCCCGGCCTGGACGGTGCCGTACGGCCTCCTGTCGGGCGCGGTCGTCGTCGCCGTCGCCCTCGAGCCGTCGCTGCCGGTCGCCTTCGCCGCGCTGTTCGCCCTCGGGGCGTTCGGCGGCTTCGCGGGGACCGCCTGGCTGAGCGCCGCGCAGCTGCTCGTGCCGACCGACATGCAGGGCCGCTACTTCGGCGTCGACAGCCTCGGGAGCGTCGCGATCCTGCCGGCGGCGTCGCTCGGCGGGGCCCTGCTCGTCAGCGCCTACGGCGCGCGCACGACGTACCTCGTGGTCGGGCTCCTCTGGATCGTCGCCGGGGCGGCGTTCCTCCTCCCGCGCGAGCTGCGGCGTCTCGGCGTTCGGCCCGGCGAGCTCACTCGCCGAAGCGGCGACGCCGGAGCTGGAACGTCCGGATCGCCCGAAGGAACTCGAGACGGGTGAGCCCGGGCCAGAGGACGTCGGAGAAGTACAGCTCGCTGTACGCCGACTGCCAGAGCAGGAAGTTCGAGATCCGCTCCTCGCCGCTCGTCCGCAGGATCAGGTCCGGGTCGGGCAGGTCGGCGGTGTAGAGGTGCCGCGCGACGGCCGCGGTGTCGATCGCCTCCGGTTCGAGGCTCCCGTCGCGGACCTCGCGGGCGAGCTCGCGGATCGCCTGGACGATCTCGTCGCGACCTCCGTAGCCGAGCGCGACGTTGTAGCGGTAGGCGTCGTAGCCGGCCGT
Source organism: Thermoplasmata archaeon (assembly GCA_030037035.1). Taxonomy (GTDB): domain Archaea; phylum Thermoplasmatota; class Thermoplasmata; order Lutacidiplasmatales; family UBA184; genus Lutacidiplasma. The sequence continues at coordinate 15,963 of JASHSA010000164.1, read as the reverse complement.
CGCCTGCTCGGCGATCGCGACGGCCTCCTGCACGCGCTTTGGCAGGAGCCGGCGGTCCCCGATCACGCGCACGCGGATCCGGTGGCGGTGGACGCGGGCGTCGGTCGCGATGTCGCGGAGCGCCCGGTCGAACAGCTCCATCAGCCCGTCGAGCTCCTCGGTCGGCCGCTGGAGGTTCTCGGTGGAGAGGGCGTAGACCGTCAGGATGCGGATCTCGAGCTCGAGGCACCAGTTCAGCAGCTCCTCGAGGGTGTCGCGGCCGCGCGCGTGGCCGTCCTGGACCCCGATCCCCTGCGAGCGGGCGAAGCGCCGGTTGCCGTCCATGATGATCGCGAGGTGGGCCGGTACCGGCCCTGACCGCACGAGCTCGAAGAGGCGCCGTTCCGTCACGCCGCGGAGCGCGTCGCCGACGATGTGCGAGAAGTACGGACCCTGCTTCCTTCCGTCGTTCGGCGCAGCGCGGCTCACGATAGGCTTGGAGGGGCGGGGCGAGGATAACGCGTACGGGTCGTCGGCCCGGGGGGAGCGCCCTGGTCGGGAGTCCCGGTCCGAAGGCGCCGCCTTCGAACGTTCGAACCCGAGTCCCAGGCTCGACAGACCTAGATCCTAGACCACTAGACTACCAGGGCACGCCCGCCGGCGTATCCGCTCCACGCTATGAGGATTGCCCGAGCGCTGCGGCGCCGGCCGGGCCCCGGCAGCGCCGCCCCGCGAGTCGGCAGGGGCACGGCGTCGCGCGCGGGCGCGCGCGTCCGAGGCGCCGTCGTCCGCGGCGGTCGGGGCGCGCGCTGCCGATGGACCTCTACGCTTTTTGTAGCGGCTCTCCCGAAGGACCCGCTGCGATCGGTGGTGAGAGCGATGAGCGCAGCGAGCAGCTGGTTCGTTTCGGTCGTGGCCGTACTCGGCCTCGTCCTCGCGCTCCACCACCTCGGCGTGGACGTCAGCGCCAACGTCGGGGCGGTCCTGCACGACGCCGAACTCTTTCTCGGCCGGCCCCTTCTCCCCCCGTAGGGGAGGAGGGGGCCCGGCTCCCCCCCGCCGGGCGGGCTAGCGCCGGGCCCGTCGGGCGAGGCGCGCGGCGAGCTCGCGGGGCCGCACGACCCCGTCCGGCGTGACGAACGCGCTGACGTAGCGCGACGGCGTCACGTCGAACGCGGGATTGCGTGCGTGGCTCGCCGGCGGCGCGAGGGGACGACCGGCGAGCTCGAGGACCTCGTCCGGGTCCCGCTCCTCGACCGGGATCGCCTTCCCGTCGGCCCGCCGCGCGTCGAACGTCGTCCACGGCGCCGCGACATAGAACGGGACGCCGTTCTCCCGCGCGACGACCGCCTTCTCGTAGGTGCCGATCTTGTTGGCGAAGTCGCCGTTCCTCGCGATGCGGTCGGCGCCGACCAGGACGGCGTCGACGTCCCCCCGGGCGAGGTAGTGGCCCGCGGCGTTGTCGGCGATCACGGCGTGCGGGATCCGCTCGCGCGCGAGCTCCCAGGCGGTGAGGCGCGCCCCCTGCAGCAGCGGGCGCGTCTCGTCAACGAAGACGAACAGGTCGGCGCCGCGCTCCCGCGCGACGCGGATCGGCGCGAGCGCCGTCCCCCACTCGACGGTCGCGAGCGCCCCGGCGTTGCAGTGGGTCAGGACGCCGTGGGCGTGCGCGAGCAGCGGCGCGCCGGCGCTGCCGATGCGATGGCACTCCTCGACGACGCGCGCGCGGTAGGCGTGCGCCGCCTCCAGCGGGTCGCTCCCGCGCTCCCAGGCGGAGCGGACGGCGTCGATCCCGACGAACAGGTCGACCGCCGTCGGGCGGGTCGAGCCGAGGAGCTTCGCGGCGCGCGCCGGCGACAGGCCCCCCCGGGCCGCGAGCGCCATCCCGTAGGCGGCGGCGACCCCGATCGCGGGGGCGCCGCGCACGGCCATCGTGCGGATCGCCTCGGCGACGTCCGACGCGCGTGCGAGGCGCAGGACGACCGTCCGACGCGGGAGCTGCCGCTGGTCCAGGAGCGCGAGCTTCCCGCGGTCCCACCAGAGCGCGCGGACCGCCATCGCCGACCTTAGGCGTCGAACGTATGGAGGAGGTCGAGCCAGTCGGCGGAGACCTTGCGATGGTCGCGCAGCGCCTCGTCGAACGGGATGCCGACGATCTCGCGTCCGCGCAGCACGGCGACCTGACCGCTCCGCCCGGAGAGCGCGAGGTCGACGGCGGCGGCGCCGAGCCGGGTCGCGAGCAGTCGGTCGAACAGCTCGGGGGCGCCGCCCCGCTGGATGTGGCCGATCTGCGCGCTCCGGCTCTCCGCGCCGGTCGCGGCGGAGATCCGACGGGCGAGCTCGGCGCCGACCCCCCGCTCGGCGAGCAGCTCGTGGCCGAAGTCGTCCTTCCCGCCGGCCGCCCCGGCGGCGAGGCCGAGGTCGACCCCCTCGCTCGTCACGACGAGCGCGTCGCCGCGCGCCGCGAGCGCGCGGCGGACCCTCGCGAGCAGCGCCGCCTCGTCGTACCGCTCCTCGGGCAGCAGCGTTGCGTCGGCCCCCCCGGCGAGACCGGTCGCGAGCGCGACCCAGCCCGCGTCGCGGCCCATCACCTCGAGCACGATCGCGCGGTGGTGGCTCGCCGCCGTGTCGCGAAGGCGCTCGAGCGCGTCGACCGCGACGGCGACCGCGGAGTGGAACCCGAACGTCCAGTCGGTCCCCTCGACGTCGTTGTCCATCGTCTTCGGCACTCCGACGACCGCCTTGCCGAGGCGATGGAGCTCGCGGGCGGCGCCGAGCGTGTCGTCCCCGCCGATCGCGACGAGCACGTCGACCCTTTGCCGCTCGAGCGTCGCGAGGACCTTGGCGGTCTCCTCGGGGCTCTTGAACGGGTTGGTGCGCGACGTGCCGAGGACCGTGCCGCCCCTGCGCTCGAGCCCGAGGACCTCCTCGAGGCCCAGCGGCCGCGCGCGGTCGTCGCGCAATCCCTTCCAGCCGTCCAAAAAGCCGAGCGTCGGGTGGCCGGCCGCGGCGGCGCGTCGGACGACCGCGCGGATCGCCGGGTTCAGGCCGGGACAGTCCCCGCCGCCGGTAAGGACGCCGAACCTCACGAGGCGACCTCGAGGTAGCCCCGGGGCGTCGTCGACAGGAACTCGAAGCCGGCCTTCGTGACGACGACGTCGTCCTCGATGCGGACGCCGCCCTTGCCGGGGAGGTAGATCCCCGGCTCGACGGTGAAGACCATCCCCTCCTCGAGGGGGTCGTCGATCTTCGGGCCGTAGTACCAGCCGTCGTGGACGGCGAGGCCGATCGAGTGGCCGACGCCGTGGATCAGCCGCCCCTTGAACTTCGAGCCGTCGATCACCGCCGCCGCGGCGAGGTGGACGTCGCGGGCCGGCACGCCGGGACGGATCGCGTCGAGCGCCGCGCGCTGCGCCCGCTCGACGGTCTCGTGAGCCTCCTTGAGCTCCGCGTCGCGGGGGCCGAAGCGGAACGAGCGGGTGATGTCGCTCGCGTACCGCCGGTAGAACGCCCCGTAGTCGCAGACGATCGACTGGCCCGGCCGCAGCGGCGTCCCGTCCGGCTGGTAGTGCGGCTCGGCGCCGTGCGGGCCGAAGCCGACGATCGTCCCGAACGAGCGGCCGCTCGCGCCGAGGCGGTTCATGCGGTACTCGATCTCCGAGGCGAGCTCGAGCTCGGTGATGCCGGCGCGCAACATCGACGGGATCTCGACGCCGACCTTCGAGCCGATCTCGGCGGCCCGCCGCAGGCGGGCGATCTCGTCGGCGTCCTTGGTCGCGCGCGCCTTGCGGAGCGCGACGGAGGCGTCGACCCAGCTCGCCTTCGGCAGCAGCTTGTCGAGGCGCAGGTACCAGGCGTGCGTCAGCTCGGTGAAGTTGAGCGCCACCGGGCCCGGGCCCTCCAGCAGCTGGGCGATGACCGGGTCGGCGCTGTCGCGGTCGACGGTGTGGACCTTCACGGCGCGGTCGCGCTTCGCCGCCTCCTCCGCGCTCTGGGCCTCGAGGGGAGTCGTGAGGACGTCGAGGCTCCCGTCGCGGTGGGCGACCGCGACCGAGCCCTCGAAGAGGCCGCTCGGCACGTCGAACAGGTAGAAGAACGACTGGTCGAGGTGGGGCTCGACCGAGTTCGCGACGACGAGACGGTCGACCGACGGGTCGAGGCCGGCGAAGACCTTGCGCACGCGCTCCTTCATCGGGCGCGCGAACGGTTACGGGGTTTCAACCTTTACGGAGGCCCCCGTGCGCAGGTCCTTCCAGGAGAGGACCGGCTCGCGCGCGGCCCGGACCTCGTCGATCCGTCCGACCGAGCAGGAGGTCGGCGCCGCCTTGAGGTGCTCGGGGCTGTCGTCCAGGGCCCGCCCCACCGCCTCCGCGAAGGCGTCGAGCTCGCGCTTGGACTCCGTCTCGGGGAGCTCCAGCATCAACGCCTCCTCGACGAGCGTCGGGAAGTAGACGGTCGGCGCGTGGACCCCTTCGTCCAGGAGGCGCTTGGCGAGGTCGAGCGTCCGGACGCCCCGCTCGCGCAGCGGGGCGCCCGAAAGGACGAACTCGTGCTTCACCAGCGGGCGGAACGGACGGGGGAGGCGGCGCCCGAGCCGGGCGGCGAGGTAGTTCGAGTTCAGGACCGCGCGCCGCGAGACGTGCCGGAGCCCCTCCTCGCCGTGGGCGAGGATGAACGCGTACGCCCGGAGGTCCAGGCCGAAGTTCCCGTAGGCGGTCTTCACCTTGCCGATCGACTTCGGTCGGTCGTAGTCGAGGTGGAACTTCCGGCCCCGCTTCGCGATCCGGGGCACGGGCAGGTACGGGGCCAGGAGCTCGCCGGCGCCGATCACCCCCGCGCCGGGACCTCCCCCGCCGTGGGGCGTCGCGAACGTCTTGTGAAGGTTCAGGTGGGCGATGTCGAAGCCCATCCGGCCGGGGTTCGTCACGCCGAGGATCGCGTTGAGGTTCGCCCCGTCGTAGTAGAGCATCGCGCCGGCCGCGTGGACCGCCTCGGAGATCTCCAGGATCTCGCTCTCGAACAGCCCGGCGGTGTTCGGGTTCGTCAGCATGAAGCACGCCGTCCGCTCCGAGAGCGCCGCCTTCAGCGCCGCGAGGTCGACGCAGCCGTCCTTCGAGGGAATCTCGCGCGTCACGAAGCCGGCCATGCTCGCCGACGCGGGGTTCGTCCCGTGCGCGGTGTCCGGGAGCAGGACCTCGGTTCGCCGCTCGAGCTCGCCGAGCTCGCGGTAGTGCGCCTTGACCATCAGCAGCGACGTGTACTCGCCGTGCGCCCCGGCGGCGGGCTGCAGGGAGACCTCGTGGAAGCCGGTGATCCTCGCGAGCAGCCGCTCGAGCCTCCAGGCGATCTCGAGCGAGCCCTGGACGGTCGACTCCGGCTGGTACGGGTGGACCTGCGCGGCGCCGGGCCGGCGCGCGAGGAGCTCGGAGAGCTTCGGGTTGTACTTCATCGTGCACGAGCCGAGCGGATAGACGCCGGAGTCGATGCCGAAGTTCATCTGCGAGAGGCGCGTGTAGTGGCGGACGACGGTCGGCTCGCTCAGCTCCGGCCATCGGAGCGCCTCCCGACGCCGGAACCGTTCGGGCACCCCGGGGATCGCGGGCGCCGGCTCGGGCGCGTGCGCGTGGGCAAGGTCCCAGATCGGCGGCTCGTCCCAGCGCGCCTGGCGATACGTCATCGTCCCCCCGGGGCGGCCGCCCACGCCTTCGCCGCGGCGGCGTAGCGGGCGATCTCCTTCTCCCCGACCGACGGGCTGGGCGCGACCAGGAGCCGCTCGGGGCCGCTCGGCGCCCCCACTCGCGGGTCGGCGAGGGGGTGCCCGGCGAGGATCCGTCGGCGCCGCAGCCGGTCGAGAAAACCGGCCGCGGTCCCGCGGCCGAGTTCGAGCGTGAACTCCCCGAGATACGGCGCGTCGAACCGCGGCGCGCGCAGCCCCTCGATCGCCCCGAGGGCCGACGCGAGCGTCCGCGCCTTCTCGGCGAGCGAGCTCTGGAGCGAGGCCAGCCCCTTCGGGCCGACCACGCTCGCGTAGACGACGAAGGCGAGCGCCATGAGCGATTCGTTCGTGCAGATGTTCGAGGTCGCCTTGCTGCGTCGGATGTGCTGCTCGCGGGTCTGCAGGGTCAGCGTGAACGCCGGTCGGCCGTACGCGTCGACCGTGGCGCCGACGATGCGCCCGGGCGCCTGGCGGACGTGCTCGCGACGGCACGCGAACAGGCCGAGGAGCGGCCCGCCGAACGACGGGGGGATCCCGAACCCCTGGCCCTCGCCGACGACGACGTCGGCGCCGTAGGCTCCCGGGGGCTCGAGGACGCTCAGCGAGAGCGGGTCCGCGGCGACGACGTACGGGACCTCGCCGAGGAGCGCCTTGAGCTCGAAGAGCTGCTCGTCGAGGAGCCCGAAGCCGTTCGGCACGTCGGCGAGCAGGCCGAAGACGTCCTGCTGCGCGAGCGCCGCCTTGACGAAACCTAGGTCGAGCAGTCCGGTCCGGGGGTCGAAGGGAATCGCCTCGACCTTCAGGCCGGGACCGCTTGCGTAGTTCTCGAGGACGCTTCGCTCCTCCCAGGGGAGGCTCGCCGGGACGAGGAAGCGGTGCCCTTCGTGCAGCCGACGGCAGAACAGGAGCGCCTCGCCCGCCGCGCTGGCCCCGTCGTAGAGCGAGGCGTTGGCGACGTCGACCCCCGACAGCTCGACCCAGAGGCTCTGGAACTCGAACAGCGCCCGCAGCATCCCCTGGCTCGCCTCGGGCTGGTACGGCGTGTACGCGGAGTAGAACTCGCTCCGGGAGACGATCGCGTCGACCGCCGCGGGGCTGTACGGGCAGGCGATCCGGCCCCCGAGGAAGTTGGCGAACCGGCCGAGGGGACGGTTCCGTTCGAGGAGCCGGTCGACCTCCGCGACGACCTCCGCCTCCTCCTTGGCGGCGCCGAGCCCGAGGCGCCCGAGCCGGGCCTTCTTCGGGACGTCCTGGAACAGCTCGTCGGCCGAAGCGATCCCGAGCGCCTGGAGGAGCGCCTCCTCCTCGCCCGCCTCGTCGGAGATCCACCGCACCACGTCGGTCGCCCCGGCCTCCGACGGTCGCCGCGCATAAATCGGTTGGTCGGGCCGCGCGTGGGTTTCGCACGCCGGACGGCAGGGCCGCAGCCGCGCACCCGCGTCTTCTTCCGTGGCGCCCTCCTCGCGGCCGGCGATGCCGAGGCGCCAGGAACCGCGGCGACCGACGCGGCGTCCGCCACGAGCCCCGCCGCGGCCGTCCGCCGCGCAGCAGCTTCTGGAGGTCGCATTCCGTCGCGCGTCGCTCGTCAATCCCCACGGGCAGTCGAAGCCCGAGCGTGACCGTCGCCGGGCCGAGCTCAAGGTCGTGCGCGCCGCGGCGACCGTCAACCGCCAGCTCCGTCTGGAGGCGCGCGATCTGCGGCCCCCGGCCGTGGGAGACTTCGAGCGAGAGCTGCTCGACCGGCGCTTCGGGAGCGGGCGCGTCGAGCGGAGCCTCCTGAGGCTCCGCCGCGCGGAGGAGAGGATCCGAGGCGTCGCGCGGGAGGCCGAGCGCGCGGTCGCGCGGGCCTCCGGCGCCGAGGAGCTCGGCGACCTCGTGCGCCAGTTCTACGGTCGGCTTGCGAGCTTCGTCCGCGAGGTGGAGCCGGACCTCCTCGCCCTCCGCGCCGCGAGAGGCTACCTGCGCGACCGTCCTCATCTGGACGACAGCTCTCCGCGGCTCGTCGTCGCGGGCTTTCCGAACGTCGGCAAGTCCTCGCTCGTCGCCCGCCTCTCCTCCGCGCGCCCGAAGGTCGCCGACTACCCGTTCACGACCGTCGCGATCGCGGTCGGGCACGCCGACCTCGGCTTCGACCGTCTCCAGGTCGTCGACACTCCCGGGGTGCTCGGACGCCAGGGGCGCGCGAACCTCGCCGAGGTCGAGGCCGAGACGACCGTGCGCCGGGCGGCGAGCGTCGTGCTGTTCGTCCTCGACCCGAGCGCGAGCTCCGGCTATCCGCTCGAGGAGCAGGAGGAGCTCCTCGAGCGCTGGCGGGAGGAGTTCCCCGCGCTGGAGATCGTCCCCGTCGAGACGAAGTCCGACCTCGTGCGCCGGTCGACCGACCGTCTTCAGGTCTCGGCGAAGACCGGCGAGGGCCTCGAGGCCCTCTGGGCCGAACTGCGGCGCCGGTTCGTCCCGCGGGCCGCCCTGCCTCCCGTCCAGGAGGCGATCGAGGAGGTCCCCGAGCCCGAAACGGAGCGTCCCTCCGCGCCCCGGCGCCGCCGGACCGGTCGCTCTAAGTAGGGCCCTACGGTCCGCCGCGCCGATGAGCTGGCGGCGCACGGGGGTCCGGGAGGCCGAGGTCGTCGAGAACGCGCCGAAGGGAACGACCGTGGGGGACGCGCCGGTCGTCCTCGTGCGACTCGGCGCGGAGCTCCGCGCGATCCAGGGTGCCTGCCCGCACATCGGCGGCGACCTCGCCGACGGGACGGTCGAGCTCGGCAAGATCGTCTGTCCTCTCCACGGAGCGACGTTCGACCTCGCGAGCGGAGCGGTGCGCGCCGACCCGTTCGGGGTCGTCCCGCCCGAGGGGGCGGTCGGGCCGCTGACGACCTACCCGGTGCGCGTCGCCGACGGCGAGGTCGAGGTCGACCTCTGAGCTCCCGAGGCGCCGCGTCCGCCTCGCCACCGTCGGGTTATCTCCCCGAGGGCGTCCGGTCCGTCGTGGTCGAACCGGGACCGTTCCGGGCACTTTCCCTCGACCTGTGGTTCACGACCGTCTACCACGACGGCGCGTTCGACGCACGCTGGGAAGCGGCCCGGACGGAGCTCCTCGTCCGGCGCCTTCGGCGCGCCGGCCGCCCCGTCCCTCCGGCGGAGGTTCGGGCGGCGCTCGAGGCGGTCCGCGCTCGCCTCTCCGCCGAGGGCCGTGACCTGGTCGCCCTCGACCCGGTCGTTCTCGTGCAGGGGACCGCCGACGCGCTCGGCGCCGAGCCGGAGGGCGGCGTCGAGGCGACCGCGGAGGCGTTCTCGTCGGCCGGTCTCCTCGAGTACCCGCCGACGCTGAACCCCGACGCGCTCCGCCTCGTCCGGGCCCTCGACGCCCGCGGGGTCCCGGCCGTCATGATCACCAACTCCGCCCGACGGGCCTCGTCGTGGAGCTCGTTCCTGAGCGCCGGGGACCGTCCGAGGTTCCGCCTCATCGTCTCGTCGGCGGACGTCGGCGTCCGCAAGCCGGACCCGAGGATCTTCCACGAGGCGGCGCGAGGGCTCGGCGTCCCCGCGTCGAAGCTCCTGCACGTCGGCGACCGATGGGAGCTCGACGTCGAGGGAGCGATCGCGGCCGGCTGCGGGGCGGCGCTCTACCGTGGCCTCTGGCACCGATACCCCGCGGGGCTCTATCCGCCCACGGAGACGCCCCCCGCCGTGCCGCCGGGGGTCCGGGTCGTCGACCGTCTCGACGAGCTGCTCGAGCCGTCGCTCTGGGAGACGTGAGACGGCCCGGGACGGGGCCTCCCTCCGCTCCGGCCTACAGGGCGAACGGCTTACCGTTCACCGGCAGGACGACCTCGCAGAACGCCTCGAGGTCGGCCCGCAACGCCTCGCGCCGGTCGCCGTGCATCAACACGACCGTCTTCGCCCGGGACTCCTTGGCGAGGCGCACGAGGTCGCTGTGGCCGGCGTGCGCGGAGAAGTCGAACTTCTCGACGCTCCCGAGGGGCCGGATCGTCGTGTCGTCGATCGTCAGGGTCCCCTCGTCCAGCAGCTGGCGGCCGTTCGAGCCGTCGACCTGGAAGCCGGTGAGGAAGATCGACGACCGGGGGTCGCGATAGAGCTCTCCGAGGTAGTAGAGGACCGGCCCCCCGTCCAGCATCCCGCCGGTCGTGACGATCACGTCGGCGTCCTCGAGCGCGTGCCGTCGCGCCCCGGCGTGCTCGACGACGTGGACCCCCTCGAGCGCCTGGCGGAACCGCCGGGCGTCGGCGAGGTACTCCGGCGCGGCGAGGTAGATCTCGTTCACCGCGCGCGCCATGCCGTCGAGGTACGTCGTGAACCCGGAGCGGGCGAGGCTCATCAGGACCTCCTGCGCCCGGCCGACGGCGAACGCCGGCACGATCGCTTTCCCGCCCCGCTCTACGGTTTCGGCGATCCGGTCGCGGAACCTCCGCTCGGTCTCCCGACGGTCCGGGTGCTCGCGGCCGGCGTACGTCGACTCCATGACGAGGACGTCGCACTCCAGCGGCTCGGCGCCTCCGACCAGGTGCGTCGGGATCGTCTGGAGGTCGCCGGTGAAGAGGACGTCCTTCTCGCCCCGATAGAGCGCCATCGTCGCACCGGGGATGTGTCCGGCCGGCGTCAGCTCGACCTCGATCCCCTGGTGGCGGAACGTCGCGTGGCGGTCGACCGCCGTGAATCGACCGTGCAGCGCATGGATGTCGCTCGGGGAGTACGGCGGCAGGTAGCCCTCGAGGCGGGCGACCTTGAGCGCGTCCTTCGTCAGCAGGTCCGCGACCGCCGCGGTGACCGGCGTCGCGACGACCCGGCTGCGCGGCAGGCGGCTGAGCAGGGGGGTCATCCCGGAGTGGTCGAGGTGGGCGTGCGAGAGGAACGCGACGTCGACGTTCGTCGGCGCCGGCCGCGGGTACGTGGGCGGGTCGGTCGGGGTCAGGCCGTAGTCGAACAGCAGCGTCCGGCCCTGGTCCCGGATCACCAGGCCGAGCGAGCCGACCTCCGACGCCCCGCCGAGGAACCGCAGCTCCATCGCGCGGGCGAGCGGCCCGCCGACATAACGCTGGCTTCGAGGCCGGCGACGGCCGCCCCCCGACCCGTCCGCTTTTTGGTCCGCCCCGGCTCGGCCTCGGCGTGCTGGGGACGGCGGACCGGGACCTCGGCGTGCTCCACCGTCTCGGGCTCGCCGTCGAGCGGGTCGCCCGCGACAGCGCGCGCTCCCCCCACCGGGCCGACGTCGTCGCGATGGGGGCGTCCGGCACGCCGACCGAGGAGGTCGACCGCCTCGCCGAGAGCGCGATCCTCGCGGCGCTGGACGCGGAAGGGGTCGACTGGAACGTCGTCTCCGAGGAGATCGGACGCGTCGAGCGTGGCGGGCGCAGGACGCTGGTGATCGACCCGATCGACGGCACCGCGAACGCCGTGCGGAACCTTCCGTTCTCGACCGTCTCGCTCGCGCTCGGCGAGCGGGACCTCGGGGGGGTCGACGTCGGTCTCGTCCGCGACCTCGCCCGCGGGACGACGTACTGGGCCGTGCGGGGCGGGGGGGCCTGGCGCGACGGCCGCCGGATCCGCACTCGCTCCTGGACGGGACGCGGCGAGGTCGTCCTCGTCAACCTCGGCCGCGCGGCGAGCCCGCGGTCGACGGCGCTCGCCGGCCGGATGCGGCGCGTCCGCTCGCTCGGCTGTGCGTCGCTCGAGCTCGCGCTCGTCGCCGAGGGGGCCGCCGACGCCTACGTCTACGAGAACGCGGAGCCCGGACGGAACCTGCGGGCGACCGACATCGCCGCGGGGTACCGGATCCTGAGCGAGGCCGGCGGGGGGGCGAGCAACGCCGAGGGCGCGGCGCTCGAGACGCTTCCGCTCGGCGTCGACCAGCGTACGACGGTCCTCGCCTGGGGGGACGCGGCGTTCGGGCGCGTGGTCTGGGGAGGCGCTCCAACGTGAAGGTCGTCCTGCACGCCAACCCGCGCAAGCCGGCCGCCGTCGAGCTCGCCGGTCGGTTCCTCGAGGCGCTCGGAGCGCGCGCGACGGTCGTCGTCTCCGACGAGCTCGCCGGCGTCGCGCCCGGGCGCCCCCACGCCCCCCTCGAGGCGGCGGAGGGGGACGTCGTCGTCGCGATCGGCGGCGACGGGACGTTCCTGCACGCGCTGCGGCGGACGTCGCTCGCCCTCCTGCCGCTGAACGCCGGGACGATCGGCGTCCTCGCGGAGGTCGACGCCCGTCGGCCGGGCGAGCTCGAGTCCGCCGTCGAGCGGCTCGTCGCGGGCCGCTACTTCCTCGAGGAGCGCACGAAGCTCGCCGCGGAGATCGACGGCCGGACGCTCCCGGACGCGACGAACGAGTACGTCGTCCACGCCACCCAGGTCGGCAAGATGGGCACCTTCGAGCTCGCGTTCGACGGCCGTACCGCGGGGACGATCCGCGCCGACGGCCTGATCGTCGCGACGCCGACCGGCTCGACGGCGTACGCGCTCAGCGCGCTCGGCCCGATCGTCGAGCCGGAGGTCGACGGCTTCGTCCTGACGACGATCGCCCCGTTCCGCGTCCAGGCCCGCGCGCTCGTCCTCGGCGCCCTGCGGACGGTGCGGGTCCGCTCCCTCCGCGCGGACGGCCCGAGCGTCGTCCTCGCCGACGGGGACGGGGAGTACCCGATCCCCGTGGGCGGGACGGTCACCGTCTACCGCTCGCCGCGACGCGCGTCGCTCGTGCGTTTCGGCTCGTCGTTCTTCGACCGCCTGAGGGGGAAGCGGATCCTCCCGTGGAGCGAGGAGGCGGACGCGGAAGGCGATGCCGTTCTTTCGCCCCCACCGTAAGCCGCCGGCCGGCGGTCCCCGGCTCGGGGCGACCCCGACCGCGATCTCGCGGCGCGCCCTCGACAGCGCGCTCGCGAGCGGCCGCTCGGCGTACCCGAACGAGTTCGGCGGGGTGCTGCGGGCCGACCCTCCCGGGGTGATCTCCGACCTCCTCCTCGTCCCCGGCGGCACGGCCGGCCGGCGGCACGCGAACTTCCATCTCTACATGCTCCCGGCCGACCTCACGGTCGTCGGCACCGTCCACTCGCACCCGTCCGGCGCGCTGCACCCGTCGGCCGCCGACCTCCGCCTGTTCCGCAGCTGGGGGCGCCGGCACCTCATCCTCGGGGCCCCGTTCGGGCCGGGCTCCTGGCGCGCGTACGACGGCAACGGCGACGAGACGCATCTCGCCGTCGTGGGCGCTTCCCGTGCCGAGGCGCCGCTGCCCCTGCGGGTCTACCGGGAGGCCCCCTCGGGAGGGCCTCCCGCGGACGACGCGGCGCCGGCGGACGATCAGGAGTAGCGAAGGCGGCCCGGCTACTCGCGGACCGGGATCGTCGGGATCGGCAGGCGGTCCGGCGTCCGGTTCGGGTCGACGATCGGCCGGCCGGGGTGCGCCGCCGGGCTGAGCAGCCCGTGCAGGTTCGCGATCCCCTCGAGGAAGCCGATGAACCCGCGGAAGGCGCCCCGATAGAGCCGAGTGTGGTTCCCTTCCCAGTCGAAGAAGTCGTTCAGCATCACCTTCGACTGGCGGAGCCCGTGCGTCAGCGCCCGCTTGAGGAGCTCCTCCTGCAGCGGCGACAGGCGGTCCCGGCGGAACCAGTCCTTCGACTTTAGGTGCCCGAGCGGCACGAAGAACATCGGCACGAGGAGCGCCTTGAAGTCCCAAAGGTCGTCGATCAGGTCGATCGTCCGGGAGACGTCCTCCTCGGTCTCCTGCGGAAGGCCGACGATGAACGTGCACGCCGGGTAGACGTGGTTGTCGTTCATCAGCCCGGCCGCCTGAACGACCAGCTCCGGCCACTGCGACGCCTTGAACGGGGCGACCTTCCCCGGCATCGCCGCGGTGATCATGCGGGGAGAGCCGGTCTCCACGCCGACCTCGACGCCCCACCAATCCTGCTTGTCGTCGACCAGGATTTCGGCGCACTTCGAGAGCAGCTTCGGCTTCGTCATCAGGCTCGCGATCGCGACGTGGCTCCAGCCGACCTGCTCGTAGTAGCGCTTGGCGAGCTGGAGCAGCGGGAGGAGCTTGTCCTCGTGCGGCATGACGTTCGGGCTGCCGTAGAAGTAGACGTCGTCCGAGTGCAGGATCCCCTTGCGGACCCCGATCGCGGCGTTGACCTTGAGCTCCTCCTCGACCTTGGAGAGCGGGTACCAGCGGGTCGGGCGGGTCGTCACCGAGCAGAACGAGCAGCCGCGGCAGCAGCCGCGCCCGATCTCGACGAGGCCGTTGACGCTCGGGTAGCGGATCGAGCTGATCTGCTCGACCTTCGGCGCCTCCTTCGGGGTCATGACGACGTGGGGAGGGAGGAACTCGTCGCGGAGCGCCTTGCCCACGATCTCGCGGACGAAGAGGTCGCTCTCCCCCTCCACGACCGAGTCGATGCCCCCGATCGAGTCGACGAACTCCTGGATCCACGGCAACTTCGACCGGGTCGCGGGCGAGAGCTGCCAGGCGCAGGGGCCGCCGGCGATGATCTTGAGCCCCCGCCGGCGCGCCTCGACGACCGCGGGCTGGCTGAGCATCCGCTTGAAGTTCACGCAGTTGAGCGTCTCCTTGCGCATGACGCCGCCGAACGTCGAGCTCGGCGGGTTCAGCCCGAAGTAGTCGTGGCCGGAGACGAGGAGCACCTTCGCCTCCCCGGGCATGTACTTGTCGAGATGGGCGGGGTGCACGATGCGCGCGTCGACCCCGGCGTCGATGAGGGACGCCTCGATCTTGCGCATGCCGTACGGCGCCTGTCTCGGGTAGCCGTGCTCGTCGACCGGCATCTCCGGGAAGAACAGGCGCTTGTAGACCGCCTCCGGGAAGATGTACGCCGGCGTCGTCGTGCCGAAGCCGAGGAACTCCTTCCCGTGGTGGTTGCTCATCATCGTCCAGTCGCAGGTGATGACGACTTCCGGCATTGGTTTCCAACTCCCCAGGGGGATGGGGTTCCTCCGTGCACTCTACGAGGCTTTTAAAGGAGTCACTCCGGAGGCGCCAGCCCTCCGGGCCCTTACTCGAGGTCGGCTTCGTCGTCGTCCCGCGGGATGACCCCGTCGAACGACTCGTCCGACTCCTCGGGCGTCTCCTCCGTGCCGGCCCCGCCGCGGAACGCGGGGTCGCGCTGCATCAGGTGGACCCGCACGCAGTCGCGGTGGGCCGGCCGACCGTTCCAGGAGCTCGTCTCTTCGGGGGCCCCGAGCGGCTCCTTGCAGAGCGAGCAGATCTCCGGGGGAGCGGCGATCCACGAGATCCGGCGCGGCGGCGAGACCATGGCCCCGTCCCGAGTCAAGGGCGAAGCGGCTCCTTTACCTTTCGCTCGCCGCCCGCGCGGGGGGTGGTCCCGCGCGGGATTGATACCCCGCCGCGGCTGGGGGGGCCGTGGAGTCGCTCGCCGAGCTGCGCCGACGCCGCCTGGCGCTCGGGATCCCGCTCGGGGAGCTCGCCCGCGCCGTCGGGCGGAGCACGGCGACCGTCTCGAGGATCGAGCGGGGGAGGATCCGCCCGTCGTACGACTTCGTCCAGAAGGTCGTGGCGTACCTTGACGGCCGGGAGGCGCTCGCGAGCCCCCGGCTGACGACCCTCGACGTCGTGCGGCGGCCGCTCGTCACCGTCGAGCCGTCCGCCTCCCTCGCCGAGGCGAGCCGGCGCCTGGAGGCCGGCGGGTTCTCGCAGCTTCCGGTCGTCGAGGACGGTCGACCGATCGGCTCCGTCTCCGAGGCGGCCGTGCTGCGGGCGCTCCAGAGCCCCGGGAGGCACCGGGTCAGGGTCCGCGACATCCTGGAGGCCGCCTATCCCCTGGTCGACTCGAACTTTCCGGCGGAGCTGCTGCCGTCCTTGCTCAGCCGGTACCCGGCCGTGCTGGTCGCGAGCCGCGGCGTGCTCGACGGGATCGTGACCAAGGCCGACCTGATCCGGGGACTGCGCGGCGTCGTGCTCCGACGCCCGGCGGCGGCCTAGGCCGACGGCGTGCGACGCGGGACGACGGCCGACACGACGGCGTCGACCGCCGCGTCGGCGGCCAGTCGACCGACGAGGTCGGCGCGGGAACCGGGGCGCTTCTCCTCGCCCTCCGGCCGCGTCGAGGCGGTCGTGACGGCGAAGACGAGGTCCCCGTCGACCGAGGTGAGGTACGGGACGATCGCGCGAGCGAGCCCTGCGTGCGTGATGCTCGCGACGCGCGCCAGCTCCGGCCGAGAGAGCGGGAGGTCGGTCGCCACCAGGGTGACGGTCGTCCCCCGCCCCCCGAGCGGTCCTGGCGGAAGCGCGGAGGGCGG
>JASHSA010000163.1 GCA_030037035.1 Thermoplasmata archaeon | reverse complement strand
GGGGCCGGTCGTCGGGCGAAGACCCGCCACGGCCCCGGCTCCCGGAACGGGTAGGCGACGGCGCGCCCGTCCCAGAGGCCGACCGTCCCCCAGTCCTCCGCTGGGTCGGCGCGGACGACGAGGCCCGCAACATCGACGAGCACGGAGCCGCGGGCGCCGCCCAGCGCGCCCGCGAGCTCGTCCTCGAGCGCTCGGCGCTCGGCGGGGCGCTCGACCCAGGCGTTCCAGCGTCGGCGGTCGGCGGGCGCAAGCTCGCGGAGCGCGAGGAGCCGCTTGTAGAGCCGGCGCTCCCGCAGCCGCTCGACGAGGTCGGCCGAGACCCCCCCGACCTCGGCGAGGCGCGTCAGCAGCTCGGCGTCCGTCCATCGGAACAGCGCCCGGGCCTCCCCGGGGTACCCCGGCGAGCGCTCGACCGCCGCCTGGGCCATCATCTCGGCGGCGCGGACGGTCTTGTGGTAGTACACCGTGGAATACATCAGGGCACGCCCGACGGCGAACCCCTCGACGGCGCCACGGCCCTTCTCCGCGAAGACGATCCGCCCGGCGTGCGCGCGCAGGGTGTCGAACAGGCGCACCGCGTCGATCGCCCCGTGCGCGACCCCGGTGTAGTGCGCGTCGCGCTGCAGGTAGTCGAGACGGTCGGCGTCGATCGCGCCGTGCAGGACGCTCCCGGGGAGGGGGGCGCGCGGCGACGGGCGGCGAGGGTCGATCAGCTGCGCGACCGCCTTCGGCGCGATCCCGAAATGCTCGAGCGTCGGCGCGAGGCGCGCCTTCTCCGTCGGCCAGTCCGGGTCGCGACCCTCGACGCGCAGCCGGGAAAGGTGCTCGTGGCGGGTCCCGGTCACCTCGCGGAGCGGCGCGTCGAGCGTGTGGGAGAACGGCGGATGGCCGAGGTCGTGCAGCAGCGCCCCCGCACGGACCGTCTCCGCGGTCCCGGCGTCCAGCCCGAGCCGCGTCGCCATCTCGGCGGCGGCCCAGAACGTTCCCAGCGAGTGCTCGAGGCGCGTGTGGTTCGCCCCCGGAAAGACGAGGTGGGCAAAGCCGGTCTGGCGGATCCCCCACAGGCGCTGGAACTCCGGGGTGCCGAGGAGGGCGAGCTCGACCGGGCCGAGGGCGATCGGTCCGTGGACCGGGTCGAAGATCGACTTTCCGTGCCGGAACGTTCGGCGCCGCGGCGGAGGCACGACCGGCGGAGCCCCGCCGCGGCTTAACGGGTCGGTCGGCGCCGGAGGTCGGCCTGCGCCCTCCGGCAGAACCACGGGAGCGCGGCTCGTGGAACGAATGTATTTATCGCGTCGAGGAGGTCGAACGGACGATGGCTGCAGCTGCACACGCCGGCCATCCGGGCGACCCGCTCGACGAGGTCCGCTCGCGCTTCCGGGCGGCGGAGGAGGCCGAGCCGGGGCGCGACCGGGGCCGTTACGTGGAGGCGCTGAAGGCGTTCCTCGCCACGGCGGAACACCACGCCGAGGCGATCGCCGGCCACGGCCGGGACGTCGCCCCGCTCCTGGACGAGGCCGCCATGGCGTTCTACCGCGCCTCGGACCCGGAGCTCGCCGAGCGGGCGGTCGACCTCGGCCTGCGCCTCAGCCCCGGGATGGCGAGCCTGCTCCACCACAAGGCGCTCGTCCTGCTCGCCCTCAACCGCGACCTCCCCGACGTCGTCCGGCTCGTCGACCAGGCCCTGGAGGCGAACCCGAACGACCGCGGACTCTGGGCGACGCGCGGGGACGCGCTGCGCCTCCTCGGGCGCCTGGACGACGCCGCCGACGCCTATGTCCGCGCCCAGGAGCTCGACCTGACGTCGACCGAGTACGTCGACCGGGCCCTGAAGGCCTCCCCCCACCACGCGCACGCCCTTCGCCTCAAGGTCGAGCTCGCCCGCGCGGGCGGCGGCGACCTGCCGGCGCTCGCCGCCGCCGAGGAGCTGCTCGCGAAGAGCCCGGACGACCCGACGCTCCGCCTCTCCCGCGCCGAGCTCCTCGCGTCGGTCGGCCGTCGGGACGAGGCGCTGGCCGCGGCCCGCGAGCTCCCGGACCGCAGCTCCGAGGAGGCCCGTCGGCTCGAGGTCCGCCTCCTCTTCGACCTCGGCCGGCCCGACGAGGCGGCCCCGCTCGCGAAGGCGCTCGTGGACGCCTCCCCCGCCCCGTCGGCGGCGGCGCTCGAGGAGATCGCCCGGGCGTCGGCCTCGACGCACGCGGAGCTCGCCCTGGCCGCCCGCGTGCGGCTCAGCAAGGTCGACCCCCGCAACGTGCAGAACCTGCTAGACCTCCGCCTGCTCGCGAGCACGCTCGGCCACACCGACCGCGCGCTCGCCGCCTGTCGCGGGGTCCTCACGGTCAACCCGGAGAACCTGGACGCGATGCGCGCGATCGCGGAGATCGAGGCGACCGACGGCCACACCGAGGAGGCGCTCGAGGCGTACCGGGCCCTCGCGAAGCGCCATCCGAACGCCGTGGGGGAGTTCCGCAAGGGGCTCGCGCTCGCGCGAGGGGCCGGCCGCACCGGCGAGCTTCGCGAGTTCGCGGAGGCGGTCCTCGCGGTCGAGCCGGCGGACGTCGACGCCCGGGGGGAGCTCGCCCGCGCGCTCGCGGCGAGCGGCGAGCCGCTCCGCGCGCTCGAGGAGTACGACACGCTGCTGAAGGCGCATCCCGGGGACGTCGCGATCCTGCTCGCGAAGCGCGACCTCCTGGTCGCCGTCGGCGACCGCCCGGGGCTCCTGCCCGTCCTGGACGAGCTGTTCCACCTCGACCCGACGCGCACGGACGTCGCGGTCGAGCGCGGTCACCTCTACCTCACCGCCGCCTTCGAGCTCGCCGAACGCTCCGCGGAGCGGAGCGAGGCAGCCCGCGCGGCGCTCGTCTCCTACGAGCGCGCCTCCTCCGACCCGGACGCCGCCGACGTGAGCCTGCTCGGGATCGCCCGCGCGTCGCGGGTCGCCGACGACCCGGAGCGGGCGCTCGGCGCCTACGGCGAGTTCCTCGCGAAGGAGCGGAACGGCCGCCGGCTCGACATCCGCAAGGAGCGGGCCCACGCCCTGCGTGAGGCCGGCCGCCTTCCCGAGGCCGCCGCGGAGTACGAGAAGGCGATCGCGGGAGGCCTCGAGGACGCCGACCTCCTCTGGGGCGCCGCCGACGCGTTCGCGCGCCTCGGCCAGAGCGCGAACGCGCTCCGCCTGGTCGACCTTCTCCTGCGGCGGGAGCCGGGCGAGCCGATGTTCCTGCGGCGCAAGGGCCAGCTGCTCCTCACCCTCGGGCGCCGGGACGAGGCGCTGAAGCTCCTCCAGGAGGCGGTCCGGGGCGCGGAGAGCGACCCGCAGGCGTACTTCGAGGTCGCCGAAGCGCTCCGCGCCCAGGGGGCGTACCCGGACGCGGTCGGCTTCTACCGCAAGGGGCTCGAGGTCGACCCGAAGCACCGCTACGGCAAGGTCGCGCTCGCGGAGACGCTGCTCCTCGCCGGCCGCTACGCCGACGCGCTGGCGCTCGTCGACCCGCTGCTCAAGGACGACCCGAACGACCTCTCCGCCTGGAAGGCGCGCGCCGACGCCTGGCGGGCGCTCGGCCGCTCCTCCGAGGTCCTCTACTCCCTCGAGGCGATCCTGCTGCTCGACCCGGAGAGCGGGCCGGCGCTTCTGGAGATGTACCGCCTGCGCCGCGAACGGGGGGAGGCGAAGGAGGCGTACGACGCGCTCGAGCGCCTGCTGCACGCCGGCGGAGCGGAGAGCCGGGACGCGGCACTGCAGCTCGAGGACGGCGACCTCGCCTCCGCGCTCGGGCTCCCGGACGCGGCGAACGCCGCCTACGAGCGGGCCGCCGCGATCGACCCGGCGATGCGCGGGGAGATCGCCATCCGGCGCGCGCGCCTCCGGCTCGCGGCCGGTCGGCCCGACCTCGCCCTCGAGGTCCTCGACCAGGCGACGGCCGGGGACGGCGCCCCCGCGACGCCGGGCGTCGCCGCGCTCCTCCTCCGCGCCGAGCTCCTGAGCGCGCTCGAGCGGCCGAGCGAGGCCCGCGCGGCGTACGAGGAGGTCCGCAAGCGCGAGCCGAAGTCCCCGACCGCCGCCGCCGGGATCGCCCGGTCGATGATCTCGGAGGGCCGGCCCGCCGACGCCGTCGCGTTCCTCGAGGAGGCGCTCCCGCGGCTCCCGCCCGAGGAGGGGACGTTCCTCCTGCTCGCCGAGGCCGAGAGCGGTCTCGGCCATCTCGACCGGGCGAGCGCCGCCCTCGCGAAGGGGTTGGACGCGCTCCCGAAGTCGGTCGCGCTGTGGAGCCGCCTCGGCGAGGTGGCGGTCGCGAGCCAGGCGTGGCCGGAGGCCGCGGGCGCCTTCGCGCACGCGCTCGCCGTGACCCCCGGCTCGGTCGAGCTGCTCCTGCGGGCCGGCTTCGTCGCCGAGCGGCTCGGCCATCCCCACGAGGCGCTCGCCTTCTACGAGCGGGCGACCGCCGCCGAGCCGAACCACGCGCAGGCGTGGACGAGCCGCGGGGTCGCGCTGCTCGCGACCGGGCGTCCGGCCGACGCGAGCGCGAGCTTCGACCGCGCGCTCAGCATCGACAGCGACTTCGCCCCCGCGAAGGACGGCCGCCGGCTCGCCGCGGAGAAGACGCGGGACGCCGAGGTCCAGCGCTACGGCCGCGACGCGCTCCTGCTCGAGGCGCGGCTCGGGCGCACCGTGACGAAGAACGACCTGTTCGTCACGCTCCACGTCCCGTACGAGTTCCTGACGCCGGTGCTCCGCGAGATCGGGCTCGTCCCGAAGGTCGAGCTCGCCCGGCTGACGCCGGAGGAGGCGCAGGAGCTCGACACCGCCTCCTACCACCTGATCGCCGCGGCGCTCGAACACCGCCCGGCGGGGATCGAACGTCGCGGGTTCACGCTCGCCGATGTCGCGGCGCTCTCGCCGCCGAACGCGTCGCTCGAGCAGATGCAGCGCCGGTTCGGCTACCTGCGTTCGGTCCTCGAGGCGCAGATCAAGCCCGAGCAGATCACGCTCCCGCCGGACGTCGAGGAGCTCGCGCGCAAGGCGCTCGCGCTCCCCCCGGAGGGACGGACGCTGTTCCAGCTCGTGCGCACCCTGCGGGTCGGCGTCTACAAGGCGCGCCTCATCAAGGCGGTCGAGGAGGCCGGCGCGGCGACCGGCACGCGGGCGCCGGCGCTCGACCTCGGCGCGT
>JASHSA010000162.1 GCA_030037035.1 Thermoplasmata archaeon | reverse complement strand
GCGATGCGGCTCCTCTCGGCGGCAGGCTACGAGCCGGAGGTCCGGGAGATGCTCGCCGTCCGCCTCGAGGACCGGGCCGGGAGCTTCCTGCGGGTCCTCGAGCTCCTCGCCCGGGAGGGGGTCAACATCCAGTCGGTCGCGATCCTGGTCGCGCGCGAGGGGAACCGTCCGCTCGTCGCGCTGTCGTCGAACGACCTTCCGCGAGCGCGGCGGCTCCTGCAGCGCGCCGGCTTCGTGAGCCGCGCGGCGGAGGGGCTCGTCTCGAACGGCGACCTCCTCGCCGGTGCGCCGACGATCCCCGGCGAGACGGTCGGCCTCCTCCTCTGACGGCGGCGCGCGCACAAACGGTAAGAGTCGGGGGGCCTGAGCGGTCGGCACGCGGTTGTGGTCTAGTGGTTAGGACGGTAGCTTCCCAAGCTACCTACTCGGGTTCGAATCCCGACAACCGCATCGGCCCGCCCGGATCCGACCGCCGCTCCAGGGAACAGGCACCGTCCAGGAGCCCAGGGTGCGCCGCGACGGGCTCAGGTCCCGGCTGCCTGACTCGAACAGGCGACCTGAGGATCTCCACGGGGGCCGCCGGGGTCACCGGCAGTCGCGCCTACAGTCCCCCGCTCTACCACTGAGCTAAGCCGGGACGCCGGCGAGAACCGGGGGGCGACCTATAAACTCTCCGCCGCGCGAGGGCTCGCCGCACCGGAGGCGGGCTCGTCGAGCAGGCGACGGAGCCGCTCGGCGACCGCCGCCGGAGTACCGGACGCGTCGAGCGTCCGGAGCAGCCCGAGCGACCGGTAATGCTCGAGCAGCGGGACCGTCAGCTCCGCGTACACCCGCAGGCGGACCTCGACCGCCTCGGGCCTGTCGTCCGGCCGTTGGAGGAGCGGCGAACCGTCGCGGTCGCAGTGCTCGGGGGTGCGCGGGGGGTTCGAGACGACGTTGTAGATTGACCCGCACGAAGGGCAGATCCGACGACCGGTCAGGCGCAGGAGCAGCTCCCGGGGGTCGAGCTCGAAGAAGACGACGACGTCCGGGCGCGCGATCGCGTCCAGCGCGACCGCCTGGGCGAGCGTGCGCGGGAACCCGTCCAGGACGTAGCCGCGCGCGGCGTCCGGACGACGGAGGCGGTCGCGGAGGATCTCGAGGACGAGCTCGTCCGGCACGAGGCGGCCGGCCCGCATGTGCCCGTCGGCCGCCCGCCCCAGCTCCGACCCCTCCGCGACCGCCGCGCGAAGGAGGTCGCCCGTCGACAGCTGAGGGACGCCGAGCTTCCGGGTCAGCTCGACCGCTTGGGTCCCTTTCCCGGCGCCCGGAGGCCCGAGGAACACGATGCGGCGTACCTGCGACGACCGTGCCGCTTCGCTCAGCTCGCCTCACCACCGCGCGGGCGGACGCTCGTCCCCGCGAACCGCTCGCCGACGAGCGCCTTCTCCAGGTTCGGGAGGTCCCGTCCCGCGACGATCGCGAGGGGGATCCCGGCCCGGGCGAGCGCCTCGGCGCCGAGACGGTCGAACGGATAGTTCGCGCCCGGCGCGCCCCCCGCGTCCCGGCGGAGCATCGCGAGGAACTCGGGCCAGTCGAGGCTCTCGAGGCGTCGTGCGCCCGGGTTCAGGCGCGGGTCGGAGTCGTACAGCGCGTCGACGTCGGTCGCGTTCACCACCCGGGCCGCTCGCACGCGGACCGCGATCAGGGAGGCGACCGCGTCGGTCGTGTGGCCGGGCTCCGTCCCTCCCAGCACCACCGGGGAGGCGTGCCGGAGCGCTTCGACCGCCTCGCGCACGCTCAGAGGAGGATGCGAGGCCGTCGGGAGGCCGATCCGACCGGCGAGCAGGCGTGCGTGGAGCCGCGTGATGTCGATGCCGATCTCGTCGAGCTCGACGTGCGTCAGCCCGAGCTCGGCCCCGAGCCGGAGGTACTCGCGGGCGGTCCGGCCCCCGCCGACGGTGACGACCGTAGGGCGGCTTCGTCCGACGCGCCGCAGGAGCTCGGCGAGATCGCCGACGAACGCCGCATCCCGGTCCTCCTGGAGGAGCACCGACCCGCCGACCGAGACGACGATCGGCGAGCTCGCGGCGTCCGAGCGGCCCGCCATTTCGCCGGTCGAGCGGCCGTCCGAGATAGCCGTGACGGGGCCTCGAAGCGTCCGTCTCATTAGGCCGAGCGCCTCGCTCGGCCGTGGAGGACCGCTTCGACGAGGCGAAGGCGGCCGCGGCCCGCGCGGCCGTGGAGCGGTACGTGCGGCCCGGGATGCGGCTCGCCCTCGGGACCGGCACGACCGCGGCGCACGCGGTCCGCGCGCTCCGAGCCCGCTATCCGACCGAGCCGTTCGACTGCGTCGCGAGCTCGGTGGCGACCGAGCGGCTCGCCGCGTCGCTCGGCCTCCCCGTCCGTCCGCTCCGGGGCGACGACCGCTTCGACCTGTTGATCGACGGTGCCGACGAGGTCGCGCCGGCCCTCGAGCTGACGAAGGGAGGGGGCGGGGCGCTCCTGAGAGAGAAGCTGCTCGCCCGCCTGTCGGCACGGTTCGTCGTGATCGTCGACACGAGCAAGCTCGTCCGCGCGCTCGGCGAACGCGCGCCGATCCCGCTGGAGGTCGTGCCGTTCGCCCGGCCGGTCGTCGAGCGCGAGCTCGCCGCGGAGCGGTTCGCCCCCCGTCTCCGGACCACGGCCGACGGGCGGGCGTACCGAACCGACAACGGCAACGAGCTCCTCGACCTGCGGCCGGAGCGGCCGGTCGAGCGCCCGGCCGAGCTCGACCGCCGGCTCCACGGCACGGTCGGCGTCGTCGAGACCGGGATCTTCGTCGGGCTCGCCGAGCGGGCGGTCGTCGGAGCGGCCGACGGCTCCGTCCGGGAGGTCGTCCGGACCGCCGGCCCCGATCCGCCGCGGGGGGCGTAGGCCTCCTCCGCCCGGCGTCGCCGTTATCCGCCCCCGGCGGTCGCGTGGCGCCGCCGCACGCGGGCGGCGGGAAGGCAGCGGCGATGCAGGGAAAGTTCGTGCGGACGCGCGTCGACGACCACGTCGGCTACATCGAGATCGGCAAGCCGAAGGCGAACACCTACGACCTCGAGATGATGCGGGAGCTCGACCAGGCGGTCGAGGAGTTCCGGTTCGACGACAACGCCCGGGTGATCGTCCTCACGAGCACGCTGCCGGGGTTCTTCAGCGCCGGCGCGGACATCGAGATGCTCCGGGCGAGCGCGCCGGACTTCAAGGCGATGTTCTGCCTCCACTGTCAGGAGACGCTCAACCGCTTCGCGACGACGCCGAAGATCGTCCTCGCCGCGATCAACGGCCACTGCGTCGGCGGCGGGCTGGAGATCGCGCTCTCCTGCGACCTGCGGGCGATGGCGAAGGACTCCGGGAAGATCGGGCTCCCCGAGGTCACCCTCGGCGTCCTGCCCGGGACCGGGGGGACGCAGCGCCTCCCGCGCCTGGTCGGGAGCGCCCGCGCGCTCGACATGATGATCACGGGCCGGCTGCTCACGCCGGACGAGGCGCTCGCGATCGGGCTCGTCAACTACGTCTACCCGAAGGAGAGCTTCGCGAAGGACGTCCAGGCTTACGCGAGCGCGCTCGCCCACGGCCCGGTCCGCGCGATCAGCCTGATCAAGCGCTCCGTCATGGAGGGGGTCGAGGAGCCGCTCACGAGCGGCCTCGCGCTCGAGCGGGAGCTTCAGAACCGCCTGTTCGTCACCGACGACGCGAAGGAAGGCCTGGCGGCGTTCGTCGAGAAGCGCAAGCCGGTCTTTAAGGGCAAGTGACGCCCTCTCCGGAGCGGAAGGAGCCGATGAGCGAGCGTCCCCCCTCCGGCGCGCCGATCGCGCCGACGCTCAAGGACGGCAAGACGATCGAGCCGGTCCGGGAGATCCTCTGGGGCGACGCGGCCGGCGTGCGGAAGTACGAGACGGCCGAGGAGGTGCCGCCCGAGATGCGCAAGCTCCTCGTCAAGCTGATGGTCGTCCAGGCGGACACCGAGTTCGCGTCGATCCAACAGCACCGGCCGTGGCTCGACCACGCCCCGACGCTCGAGGACCGCTGGATCGAGGCGCGCATCGTCGCCGACGAGGCGCGCCACGGGCTCCAGGCGTGCCGGATCCTGCGCGACTTCGGCAACGAGGGCCAGCGGATGATCGACGAGCTGCTCACGAAGCGCGAGGGGGAGCACAAGCTCGACGCGTTCAACATGAAGTTCGACCAGTGGTCGGACGTCGGCGCGTTCACGTGCTTCGTCGACCGCGTCGGCGTCTACCAGCTGCGCGCGTTCCAGGAGTGCTCCTACGGCCCGCTCGCCCGGGCGATGCCGTTGATGCTGAGCGAGGAGCAGCTCCACCTCAACTTCGGCGCCAGCGTCCTGCGGCGGATGGTCCAGGACGGTGCGGCGTACTACGGCTCGAAGGAGGAGGCCCAGGCGGCGATCCGCAAGTGGTACCCTCGGGCGCTCGACATGTTCGGCCACTCCCACTCGGAGACGAGCCGCCGCGCGATCGAGTTCGGCCTGAAGCGCTGGACGAACGACGAGGCGCGCGCGAAGTTCACCGACGAGGTACGCGGCCTCGTTCGGTCGATGGGCCTCGAGCTTCCTCCCGACGACTTCGACCGCCACGTCCTGTAGGCGGCGTCGCGGCCCGTCGGCCCGAAGCTAGCGACGCGACCGGGGCCGCCCGACCTGTAGGGCCCCGGGACCGGGCCGCACGACCAGCGTCGAGCGGACCCCGGGGAGACGGCCAAGGCGCGCGCGCAGGCGCGCCAGGTTCCCCTCGAGCGTGAAGACGTGGACGTGGGCCCCGGCGTCGTGCGTGTACGCGGCGAGGGGCCGGCCGGCCTCCCGGTTCATCCGGCGGACCTCCCCGAGGACCGCCCGCGAGGGGGCGGTCAGGTAGTCGAGCGGCGGGCGCGTCGTCTCGCAGACATCGCGAAAGCTGTCGCACTCCTCCATGACGAGCGGGAACAGCCGTCGCGCGTCGCGCGCGCGCAGCGCCCGGACGATGCGGTCGATGCGGCGCGGGAGCTCCTCGAGCCGACCGGGATAGTCCGGGCTCGTGCGGACGGTCGACTGCATCGCCTCCGACGAGCGGACCGCCTTCACCGGCGCGTCCTCGACCAGGACGACCAGGTCGACCAGCGCCGGCCAGTGCCGCTCGTCGAAGATCGTGCGCGCGTACGAGTCGACGCCGTCCGTCCGCGTGCCGGCCCGCCAGAGGACGAACCCGCCGAAGATCGAGCGCGACGCGCTGCCGGAGCCGAGCCGGGCGAGCCGGGAGCGCTCGCGGTCGGAGAGGCGCAGCCCGGCCGCCGCGCTCGCCGCGCAGGCGAGCGCGGCGAAGCCGCTCGCGCTGGAGGCGAGGCCGCTCGCCGTCGGGAAGTTGTTGTCGCTCGTCACCGCCGCGCGGGCGTCGACCCCGGCGCGGTCCCGGACGCGGTCGAGCATCGCCACGACCGCCGCGCGCGGGGCGCCGGTCGCGGGCGCGTCGTTGAGCACGACGCGGTCGTCGGCAAGCCCGGGGTCAAAGCGGACCTCGGTGCGCGTCCTGAGCCGCCCGAGGGTCATCGAGACCGACGAGTTGTACGGCAGGACCCTCTCGGGGTCGCGGACCCCCCAGTACTTCACGAGCGCGATGTTCGGCGGAGCTTCGAACGTCGCCGAGCCGATCGGCCGGACCGACGTGCGCATGCCGGCCAACGTCGTCCCGGACTACTTATGGACGCTCGGTCCTCCCCGGACGCCGTGACGCCGAAGCGTTCCCCCGGGGAGCCGAGACCGGTCCGACCGAGCCCGGACCTCTTCCGGGCCGCCCGCCGGGGCGGCTTCCATCAGGAGGTCGGCTTCCGCGTCGTCCCCGAGAAGAGCGGCCGCGGCTACTGCACCGTCGCCGGGCATGTCGAGCGTCGTCACCTGAACATCAACGGGGTCGTCCACGGGGGGGTCTATGCGACGATCCTCGACACGGCGATGGGCGGCGCCGTCGTCTCCCTCCTGACCGACGAGGAGACGACCGCGACGACGTCGCTCTACGTCGAGTTCCTCCGCGCCGCCCGCCGGGGGGAGATCCTGTCGGCCCGCGGGGAGGTCGTGCGGCGCGGCCACCACGTCGCGTTCGCCGAGGGCGAGCTCCTCGGCTCGCGGGGCGAACGCCTGAGCCAGGCCCGGGGGACCTGGTACATCTGGTCCGGGGACGAGCGCCCCCAGGGCACCGCGCTCGGGTCCCGCCGCGTCGCGCGCTAGGCGAGGCGCGTCCCGAGCCGCTCGGAGAGCTCGAGCCGCTCGAGCCCCTTCGCGAGACCCCGCGTCGCCTCCGGCGTCGGGTGCGCCTGGAAGAAGGCGCGAACCTCCGCGGCGCGGCCGCGCCCGAGGATCGGCAGCGTCGTCTCGAGCAGGAGCGGAAGGTAGCCGGAACCCCGGAAGATGCCGGTGAGGACGTCGAGGTTCTTCTGCAGCCAGGCCCACGTCACGTCGCGGCCGGCCGGGTTGGCGGCGCCCTGGAGCGCGACGACCAGCACGTGGCTGCGGTTGATCTTGCCGCCGCTCGCGAGGTCGAGGAGCTCCCGGACCCGCTCCGACCGCGGGCTCCAGGCGAGCCCGCGCTCCAGGCGAAGCTCCTCGACGGCGGTCGTCGCGGCGCTGAGGGCGGCGCGGACCGCCGCGTAGCCGGCGTCGCCGCCGGCGCGCACCCTCGCGATCGCGACCGACGTACGAAGATCGGGATCGAGCTCGGACCAGCGGTCGAACCGGCCGGCCAGCGAGGCGGCGAAGTCGGGGTCGAGACGGACCCTCCCGAACGTCAGGCGGTCGCGGAGGACGCCGGTGCCGGCCGGCTCGTCCGGCCGCCGATCGACGCCGACGCGCTCGGTCTGCTGGCGCAGGAACTCCCGGGCCGCGCCGACGACCGCCGGCTTCTCCGGGTACGTCAGGGCGAGGCTGACGAGCGTCGACGCGAGCGCTTCGACGACGAGCCTCTCCGAGCTCGAGCCGAACCGTTCGGCCGCGGCGGCGAACGTCGCGAACGGAACCGCCCCGCTCAGGACGAACGCGGCGAGGTCGTCGACGATCGCCCAGCCGTCCTTGCCGCCCCGGGGCGGGACGACCTCGAGCAGGCGACGCAGCAGTGCCGGCTCGTAGTCGACGCGGTAAAAGCCGATCGAGCCGGGATTGAGGACGACCGTCGCATGCTCCGGGACGGCGACGTCCGTCTCGGGCGTGTCGAACAGGAGGCGCTCGCGTCGCCCGTCGACGTCGTAGACGAGGGGGATCGGCCACGGCGCCTCGTCCCGCTCGCCGTCGTAGGAGAATCGCCGCTGGCGCAGGTGCAGGCCGCGCGGCGTGCGGCTCGCGTGGATGACCGGGAGTCCAGGCCGGTCGATCCACGGGCCGGCGATCGCTCCGACCGGCTCCCCGCTCCCCCGCGCGAGCGCGTCGAAGAGGTCCTCCGTGCGCGCGTTGCGGAAGCGGAAGCGCGAGAGGTAGTCGGTGACCCCGGCCCGGAATCGTTCCTCGCCGAGGTAGCGGTCGAGCATCGCGAGGACGCTCGAGCCCTTGCCGTAGCTGATCTCGTCGAAGATCTGGCTCATCTCCTCCGGCCGCTCGACGTGCGCCCGGACCGGGTGGGTCGACCTCAGCGAGTCGCCGTCGACCGCGGCGGCCTTGCCCATCGTGCGGACGAAGAACTCGCTCCACGGGTCGAACGACGGCTCGAGCCGCTCGGTGATCTTCGTCTCCATCAGCGCGGCGAAGCTCTCGTTCAGCCAGATGTCGTCCCACCAGGCCATCGTCACGAGGTTGCCGAACCACTGGTGGGCGATCTCGTGGGCGGTCGTCTCGAAGACGTCCCGCGTCGCGAACGTGCTGCTCGCCCCGTCGACGAGGAGGCGGGTCTCCTGGAAGCTGATCGCCCCCCAGTTCTCCATCGCGCCGAACGCGTGCTCGGGGACGGCGATCAGGTCGAGCTTGGGGAGCGGGTAGGGGATGCCGTAGTAGCTCTCGTAGGCGCGCAGGATCTGGCCGGCCGAGCGCAGCGCCCACCCCGCCGACGCGGTCCTTCCGGGCGGCACGGCGACCCGGACGGCGACCGCGCTGGAGCGGTCGGTCACGAAGTTGAGCCGTCCGACGCCGAGGTAGAACAGGTACGTCGACATCTCGGGGGTCGGCTCGAACTCCCACGACGTCCGGCCGGAGGTCTTCTCGCTCGTGCGGACCGGCGCGTTCGCGACCACGTCGAGCTCGGCCGGCGCGTCGACCGTCAGCCGGATCCGGGCCTTGCGGTCGGGCCGGTCGACACAGGGAAAGACCCGCCGGGCGCCGGTCGGCTCGCAGTGGGTCGTCAGCAGGTAGCTCTCCCCGTGGCGGGAGCGGTAGAAGCCGAAGAGGTTCTTCGTCTCGATCGCCCCGGAGAAGTCGACCGCCACGCTGCCGCGGGTCCCCGCGGGGACGTCGAACTCGAGCTGGTGCCGCTCGCGGTCGAGGCGGAACGCCGTCTCCTGGCCCGCGACGCGCACGTGCGGGACGTCGAGGTCCTCGCAGTCGAGGGCATAGCGGCCCGTCTCCTGCGGCGCGTCGAACTCCACCGTGCCGCGCCAGCGCAGCCCGGCGAAGTCGACGTCGAGCCGCAGGCGGTACTCCGCGATCGCCGGCGGCGAGCTCGGCGTCACGCGGATCGTCCCCCGAGCCGGCCCGCACCCACCACGGCGGAGAGCTCGAGGGCAAGGCGAAGATGAAGGTTGGGGCGGCGGCCGCCTCCCGCGCCAAGGCCCGCGGCGGGGGACCTCGAAATTAAATAGCTCCCCTCGCTCGGCCGCGTCGGCTGACGGCCAAAGCGGTGGGGAAACACCCGGTCCCATTCCGAACCCGGCAGTTAAGCCCACTGGCGTTCCGCGCGGTACTGAAGTGCGCGAGCCTACGGGAACCGCGGAAAGCTGTCAGCCTCCGGGGATCGGTCCCGCTCCGCTAGCGTAATCCTCGCGCCCGCCTCGGCGCGCCGATGTACCTCGGCGCGCACCTCGGGATTTCCGGCGGCTTCGCTTCCGCGGTGGATGACGCCGGCCGCCTCGGCGCCGAGTGCCTGCAGGTCTTCGCCAAGAGCCCGCAGATGTGGGGGGGACCGCCGGTCTCCGCGGAGGCGGCCACGAGCTTCCGCGAGGCGGTCGGTCGTTCGGCGCTCCGGGCGACCGCGGTGCACCACGGCTACCTGCTGAACCTCGCGAGCCCGAAGCCGGAGATGCTCCGGCGCTCCCGCGACGCGTTCCGGGACGAGATCTCCCGCGCCGACCT
The DNA here is from genome assembly GCA_030037035.1 of Thermoplasmata archaeon. Classification (GTDB taxonomy): domain Archaea; phylum Thermoplasmatota; class Thermoplasmata; order Lutacidiplasmatales; family UBA184; genus Lutacidiplasma. The sequence continues at coordinate 584 of JASHSA010000162.1, read as the reverse complement.
CCTCGGGGTCGACGGGCTGATCTTCCACCCCGGGGCGCACCTCGGCAGCGGCGTCCCCGCCGGCATCGCGACGCTCTGCGAGAGCCTCGACCTGGCGCTCGAGGCGACGCCCGACTCGCCGACCCGCCTCCTGCTGGAGAACGCCGCCGGACAGGGCTCGACGCTCTGCTCCACGCTCGAGGAGCTCTCCGAGGTCTTCCGCCGGGTCCGCCTCGCGCGGCGGCTCGGCGTGACGCTCGATACCTGCCATCTGTTCGAGGCCGGCTTCGACCTGCGCACCGAGGACGGCTACGGGGCGCTCGTGGACCGGCTGCGCGCGACCGTCGGCGAGGAGAACGTCCGGGCGTTCCACCTGAACGACGCCAAGGCCGCCCTCGGCTCCCACCTCGACCGCCACGAGAACATCGGCCGTGGGGAGATCGGCGAGGCCGGCTTCGGCCGCCTCGTCCGCGACGCACGGTGGGAACGGGTGCCGGGGTATCTCGAGACCCCGCTCGACGACCACGGCTATGCCCGCTACGCCGAGGACCTCGCGACCCTGCGGCGGCTGCGGGAACCCAGCTCGGAGCGAGCGTCCGCGCGGC
>JASHSA010000161.1 GCA_030037035.1 Thermoplasmata archaeon | reverse complement strand
CGGTGGACCGGACCGCCGTATCGGCGAGGCCGTGGTCGAGCAGCGAGAACGTACCGGAGAGGAGCGAGGCGCGCCCCGACCGGAGCTGCTCGGAGACCTGCTCCGGCGAAGTACAGCGCACGATCGCTTCGTTCTCGCGCTCGCCGAAGGGACTTGCGAGCGGTCGTTCCGCGGAGCTGCGGGGCGCCGTCGCGTCGACCTCGAAGACGTGGCGCAGCGGCGTTATCGCGGATCGGCCGGCGGCTTCCCCGTCGTCGCGATAGAGCGGCCGAGGAGAGGGGGTCGCGCGAGGAGAGAACGTCTGCGACGGCGGAGCGTCGTGGCGTGGGGCTCGGGCGATCACCACGACCGTCGGGTCTCCAGACGGGAACGCCCGGGCGAGCAGCGTCTCGGCGAGCGCGGGGTCCTGGACGTCGGCGACGTCGAACGTCGTCACGCCGGCAGCACGCGCTCGGCGAAGTCTCTGGACGACCTCGCTCGGGTCGAACCGGCCGTCGGTCGGAAGCGCGGCGAACGCGATCTCGGAGAGTGCGAACGGCGCGCCGGGGAACGGCCGACGACACCGGATCGAGGGGTCCTGCTCTGCGGACACGACCGTAGGCACGACCGCCCCGAGCATCAAGCGTTCTAGGCGCCGCTCCGAGCCGTTATCGGCGCGCGAACCTGCTCCCGGTCCGTGGGGGCCCCGCCGCCGGTCGACCGTCGTCCGCTCGCCGAGCGGTGGCGACCGAGCCGCTTGCGCGACCTCGTGGGCAATCCCCGAGCCCGGCAGGAGCTGGCGCTTTGGGCCGACGGTTGGGCAGGACCGAAGGTCCCGGCGCGACGCGCGGTCGTTCTCGTCGGGCCTCCGGGCGTCGGCAAGACGAGCGCCGCCGTCGCGCTCGCGGAGGAGCGCGGCTGGGCGCTGGTCGAGATGAACGCCTCGGACGCCCGGAACCAGCGGTCGATCGAGCGGGTCGCCGGCCGGGCCTCGATCTCCCACGCCCTGGATGCGTCGCCTTCCGCCGGCCGTCGCGGCCGGACTCTCGTCCTGCTCGACGAGGCGGACTGTCTCACCGGCGGACGGACGACCGAGGGGGCGCGGGCGGCGCCGGAGGCGATCTCGCTGCGGGCGTTTCTCGAGGGCCGCTACGGCACGGTCGCGGCGTTGAACGCCGCCTGGGGGCTCACGGAGGGCGGCAAGCCCCGCCCGTTCGAGGAGTGGGCGTCGATGCCCCGGAGCCCGGGGAACGCCCTTTGGGCGAAGCTACCGGCGGCGCAGCGCGACCTGCAGGAGTGGCGGGACGCGGGCCGCGTCGAGGAGACCGGGGACCGCGGTGGGCTCGGCGCGATCGCCCGGCTCGTGCGTACGACGCGGCAGCCGCTCGTCTTGACGGTGAACGACGACCGGCCGCTCGGCCGCGCGTCGGCGAGCTTCCGCACCGCCGCGCGGACGATCCGCTTCGGGCCGATCGGGCGCGCGGAGCTCGCCGAACGCCTCGGGGAGGTCGCGCGCCGGGAGCGGCTCGCCGTCGAGCCGACCCTGCTCGGCACGATCGTCGACCGTGCCCACGGCGACCTGCGCGCGGCGTTGAACGACCTCGAGGCCGTCGCGCCGCTCGCCGACCCGATCGCGCAACGCGAGCTCCTCGGCGGGCGAGACCAGGCGAGCGACTTCGCCGAGGTGACGGAGGAGATCCTCAGCCGGCCTCGGTACTACCGCTCGGTGGAGCTCCGCGACCGCCTGGACGCCCCGCCGGACGACCTCCTCCCGTGGGTCGAAGAAAACGTCCCGTGGTTCGCCCCGGACGCGCTGCACCGGGAGGCGGGGCTCGGCCGCGTCGCGGCGGCCGAGCTGATGCTCGCCCGCGCACGGAGGTTCCGCGCCTACGGACTCTGGAGCTACGCAGGAGAGGTCCTCTCCGGCGGCGTCTCGTTCGCCGTCCGGGATCGCCCGAGCGTCGGCGCGGGCCACGCGACGTTCCCGAGGTTCCTCGGCGCGATGGGGGCGTCCCGGGGGGCCCGCGCCGTCCGGGACGGCCTCGCCGGCAAGCTCGCCGCCCGCGTGCACGTCTCCCGTCAGAAGGGCCGCTCGATCGTCCTGCCGTTCGCCGAGGCGGCGTTCGAGCGGTTCGCGCGCGAGCCTCGCTCCGGGAGCGCTCGGGATCTCGCGCACGCGCTCGTCGAGGAGCTCGCGCTCTCGCCGGAGGAGGTCGCCGGACTGCTCGGCGGGGGAGCCGACCCGGGGCTGCTCGCCCAGCTCCTCCCGTCGGAGGGAGCACTGTCCGACGCGCACGAGGCCGAGGAGGCGGGAGAGGCGGCCGGCGAGAGCTCGCCGTCCGGCTCCCGACCGAAGGGCTCCGGGCGCGGGACCGGTCAGCGTCACCTCGGGGACTGGGCCGGCGGCGGCTGACGTCGCGGGGCCTGCGGGTCGCGGCCGGGGTGCGGCGCCCCCGGCGCGAGGGAGGTTCCTTCGGGGCTGCGGGCGGCTACAACCCGCCGGAACGCCGGATCTGGCGGCGCACCGCCGGCTCGAGGGGAGGGTAGCGCATCGGCAGGCGCTCGAGGGCACGGTGCAGCACCGCGGCGACGATCACGTCCCGCGAGAGCGGCGGGTCGGACGGCACGACGAACCACGGAGCATGGTCGGCCGACGTCCTCTGGAGCAGATCCTCGTACGCCCGCCGGTACTTCGGCCAGAGCCGACGCTCGGCGAGGTCGCTGACGCTGAACTTCCAGTGCTTGGTCGGGTCGGTGAGCCGCGCCTCCAGCCGGCGCTTCTGCTCGCCTCGGCTGAGGTGCAGGTAGAACTTCAATACGGTCGTCCCGTGCTCGGCAAGCAGGCGCTCGAAGTCCCGGATCGACTCGAGCCGCCGCTCGACCTCGGCGCCGTCGATCTCCTCGTGGACCCGCGGCCAGAGGACGTCCTCGTAGTGGCTCCGGTTGAAGATCACGATCTCCCCGGCGGCCGGCACGTGAGGGTGGACGCGCCAGAGGAAGTCGTGGGCGAGCTCCTGGGCCGTCGGGGGGCCGAACTGGGCGACCCGCACCCCCAGCGGGTTCACCCCCTCGAAGACGCGGCGGATCGTCGCGTCCTTGCCGGCGGTGTCCGTCCCCTGCAGGACGAGCAGGACCCGGTGGCGTCGCTCGGCCCACAGGAGCGCCTGGCGCTTGTCGATCTTCGCCTGGAGCCTCGCGAGGTTCAGCTTCGCCTGGTGGTCGGTCCTCGCGAGCTCGTCCCGCGCGGCCGTGTCCCAGCGGGCGAGGCGGACCTTCTTCCCCGGCCTCAGGCGGTACCGCTTCCACGGGTGCATCGGCGACGCGCCCTCGGAACGACCGTCGACGGGACGGGAAGGATCCCCGGCTAGGCGAGACGGGCGCGCACGGTGACCGTGACGTTCCCTTTCAGGGCGCCCGAGATCGGGCAGCCTTCGCCGGCGGCCTTCGCGGCCTTCTCGAAGTCGGCGGCGGCGATCCCCGGGACCGTGCCGACGACGTCGACCTCCATCGTCGTCACCTTCCAAGCCTCGCCGACCTTGTCGAACGTCGCGGTCGCGCTGACCTCCAGCTTCGTCGGGGGCTTCTGCAGGCGCCCGAGGCCGGCCGACAGCGCCATCGAGAAGCACGACGCCTCCGCGGCGGCGAGAAGCTCCTCGGGGCTCGACTTGCCGCCCGGGGCCTCGGTACGGGACGCCCAGGAGACCGGCACGTTCGCGAACGCCCCGCTCATGCCCTTGACGACCCCGTGCCCGTGCGCCAGATCGCCGTCCCAGACCACGTACGCGCTCCGCTTCGCCGCCATAGCCCGCGGAGGAGCCGAACTCTCGATTTAACGTCCAAGGAGCCCGGTCGCGCGCGTGGACAATCAGGGTTTTCCGTTCCTCGGGGGTGGTACGGTCGTGGCGGTCTCCCTCTCGGCGCTCCCCCGGTTCCTCGTCCTCGATCCGGTCTCGACCGTGCGGCTCGAGGTCCGTCTGGCGAGGCCGACGTGCGAGATCGACGTCGAGCTCGAGAACCCCCGTCCCGGCCGGTCGTTCCTCCTCCTGATCGGCCCGCAGGGCGGTCCCCTCGTCCGCCGGATGCGCCTCAGCGGGCGGGCCCGGATCCTGTTCGAGCCGCGCGACGACCGGACGCACGTCCTGATGCTCGCGAACCCCCAGAAGGAACCGCTCGTGCTGCGGTTCCGGGGCCGCGCCGTCCGCCGGTCGAGGACCACGAGGAGGACTCGCCCCTCGCGGCGAGGCCGTCCGGCGCTTCCCGGACGTCACGGCTCGCGCCCTAGCCCTTCCCGTGTCCCTCCGCGCGTCTCGGTCGCCGCCGGTCGCCACGTTCACGCCGCTCCGAGGCTCGGCCGACCCGCGCCGAAGGACTGAAGGACCCCGGCGCTCCGTAGCGGGAGGGGACCCAGTCTTCGTGACCGACGTCGCTGTCTACGCTGCGGTCGTCGTGACGGTCTTTGCGATCGTCGACCCGGTCGGCACGCTCCCGTTCTTCGTGGCGCTCACCGAGGGGCTCCCCGAGGAGGACCGACAGATCGTCCTGCGGCGCGCGGTCTTCGTGCTCGCGACCGTGCTGGCGCTGTTCGCCCTGCTCGGCCGGTTCCTGTTCGCGGTGTTCGGCTTCACGCTCGGAGCGTTCGAGATCGCCGGCGGGATCCTCCTGTTCCTGGTCGCCTTCGACATGCTGCAGGGCGAGGTGACGCGGACGAAGCTCGGGCCCGCGGACCGTGAGGAGGCGATCGCCCGTCGCGACGAGATCGCGGTCGTCCCGCTGGGGATCCCGCTCCTCGCGGGCCCGGGGGCGATCTCGACGGTGATGATCTACGAGGGGAGCGCCGGGAGCGACCCCTGGATCGTCGTCGCGACGTTCGTCGCGATCCTCGTCACCGCGGCCGCGACGTTCGTCATCCTCCGCCTCGGCCATCCGATCCTCCGGCGGCTGGGGAAGACCGGCGTGATGGCGATGACGCGGGTCCTCGGGCTGATCCTCGCCGCCCTCGGCGTGCAGTTCGTGCTCAACGGCGTCGCTTCCGTGCTCCCGCACCTTTAGCCGGCCGACTCGGCCGCGAGCGGGCGGATCGGTCGCGTTCCGGGCGGGGCGGGGCCGACGACGCTCTCGGGCGACGCGCGGCGACCGCCGCCGACGGGCTGCGCGGGTTCCGTTCCACGGCCCAGACCTTCTCCCCGGCACGGACCGGGACCGGCAGGTCGTTCTCGGCCGGGGGGAAGCTGCACTCGAAGTCGTCGGTGTAGGCGCAGTACGGGTTGAAGGCGCGGTTGAAGTCGACCTCGTAGACGTCCTGCTCGTTCAGCTCGAGCGTCAGGTAGCGGCCGGCGCCGTAGCTCTCGCGCCCGCTGGTCGTGTCGCGGAACGGGACGAAGACGCTCGTGCCGACGCCCTCGCCGGCGTGGTAGAGACGCAGGTGCAGCGCACGGCCCCCAAGCGCGAAGGTGAGGTCGCCGAGGTAGCGCATGACCGCCTGGTTGTCGCGGTTCGTGCGGAGGTACGCCTCGGCCGGCTCGGCGGCGCGGACCAGCGTCGCGGTCACCCGGTACGCCGGGTCCGGCGGGAAGTAGACGAGCTCGTGGAACGGGATCCGGCCGGAGACGAACGGCGACTCCGGGTGCCGCGCCATGAACTCGTTCTTCATCGCCCGCTCGGTCTCGAGCTCGCGTCGCCAGCCGGTCTCCTCCGTCACGGTCGTTCGCTCCGCCCCGGCTCGCTCACGCGGAAGAGCGCGGCGCCGGCGGCCGCCAGTCGGCCATGCGCAGGGACATCAGCTCTTCGTCCAGGTACCGGTCCCCCCGCTTCACCTCGCCCTCGAGGCGTCCGACCGTGCGGAAGCCGAGCCGCTCGTAGAGACGTTTCGCCCGGACGTTGACGGAGAAGACGAGGAGGCGGACCCAGACGAACCGCCCGCGCGCGAGCTCGAGGGCCCGGACCATCAACGCCTCGCCGAGCCCCCGACCCCGGTAGCGCCGGTCGACGAGGATCCCGAGCGTGCCGACGTGCGAGGTCTCCGACGGACGCCCGCCGAACCTCGCCGTGCCGATCGTCACCATGCCGACGGCCTTTCCGTCGATCTCGCCGATCACGACGATCGTCTCCTTCCGCAGGACCTGCTCGTAGAGCCGGGCGAACCAGCCGACCTCGTCGACCTCCGACGGGCGCTCGAGGGCGAGCGTCATCCCGAGCTCCGGGTTCTCCTTCACCTCGTCCCAGAGGCCGAGCCAGGTCTCCTTCCGCGCGGGGAAGTCCTCCCAGCGGAGGTCGCGGAGCACGAACGGAGGCGCGCCCGCGTCGGAGTCGGTCACCGGCTCGGGACGGCTACATGTAGCCGAACTGCTTCTTCGCGAAGTCGCTCATCCGCTCCGGGCTCCACGGGGGTTCCCAGACGAGCTCGACCGTCGCGCCGTGGACGTTCGGCACCCGTTCGATGACCGTCTTGACCTCCTCGGCGAGGATCCCCGCGACCGGGCAGCCGGGGGCGGTGAGCGTCATCTTCAACTTGACGTCGTCCCCGGCCCACTCGAAGCCGTAGATCAGGCCGAGGTCGACGATGTTCATCGGGATCTCCGGGTCGTAGACCTGCTTCAGGCCCTCGGTGATCAGCCGCTCCCGCTCGGCGTACGGGCCGGAGCCGTCGGCCGGCGTCGGGGCAGCGTGGGGCGGCGAGGCGGAGGCGTCCGACATCGACCTCCGGAGCGGTCCCGCAGGTATAACGGGAGCGCCGCGGTCCGCTCGGCGGGAAGGTCCCCCGCGATACGCTTTTGCCCCGCTCCCGGTGGACCGGCGATGACCTCCTCCAAGGACGTGCACGCGATGGCGCCCCGCGCCGGGGCGCTGCGCCTGCGCTCGGTCGGCGTGTCGGGGATCCGCAAGCCGTTGAACGTCCAGCGGGGGGGCCGGACCCACACGCTCGCGGTCACGTTCGACGTCGGCGTCGACCTGCCGTCGGACCGCAAAGGCTCGGACCTCTCGCGCAACGCCGAGATCCTCGCCGAGATCGTCGACGAGACGGCGACCCGGCCGACGGAGAGCCTCGAGAGCGCCTGCTCGTCGAT
>JASHSA010000160.1 GCA_030037035.1 Thermoplasmata archaeon | reverse complement strand
GGGGAGGTGGCGATGGCCGCCGGCCTGGCCTGGGCGGCGTTGATCTCGACGCTGATCGGCGTCGTCCTCTCCCCCCAGCTCAGCCCCCTTGCCAAGGCGATCGCGGCGCGCTCGGCGGCGGTCGGGTCGGTGACGGACCCGATCACGCACCTGGACGCGCTGCTCGCCTTCAGCTATGTCGCGTTCTTCCTGGCGTTCGTCGACGCGCACTATCGGGTCGCCAAGCACCTGACGCCCGAGGGAGACCCGATCGTTCCCGGCATCCCCGGCTAGCCTCAGGGAGGCGCCTGCTCCACCGCGGTCCCCTCTCGGCCTTCGCTCCGCGAGGCGGGTCCGGCCGAGTTCGGGGTTCGGGAACCGTACCTCGGAGCGGTGCGTCGGGCGCCCGCTACGATTGTGCGTCCCGCCCTCCACGGGCGGCGCTGCGTCGGGGCGGGTGGCAGGGACGAGTCAAGTTTCTCTACGCGCGCTCTACTCTCGGGCAACGCATGCCAGGGTACGTCGCCCTCCTTCGCGCCGTCAACGTCGGCGGCGCCAGCACGATCCGGATGGAGTCCCTGTCCGCTCTTCTGACCCAACTCGGATACCGGCGGGTCCGAACGCTGCTTCAGTCGGGCAACGTGGTGTTCGAGGCCGGCTCGCAAGGCGGAGAGGCTCTCGAACGACAGCTCGAAAGGGCGGTCGAGACGAAACTCGGGGTACGCACCGACGTCCTGGTCCGCTCTTCGAGCGAGTGGGATTCGATCATCGCCCGGAATCCCTTCCCTAACCAGGCACGGGAGGAGCCCAGCCGCCTGGTCGTGACCGCGCTCAAGGAGCCCCCTCAGGACACGGGGTGGCGGGCCCTCCGGACGGCGATCCGAGGACCCGAGGTGACGGCCGGCGCCGGTCGGGAGGCGTACATCGTCTACCCGAACGGGCAAGGTCGCTCGAAGCTCACCATCAACGTCATCGAGCGAGCCCTGGGGACGCGCGGGACCAGCCGCAACTGGAACACGGTCCTGAGGGTGAGAGAGGCCCTCGGCGGGTGACGGGCCGATCGCCGGCTCGGAGGAGCTCGGCTGCCGGGCGCCGGCGCGGCGGTGCTGCCTCAGAGGAGGGCTTCTTCTGCCCCGCTCGCCCTGTCGCCGGGAGGACGGCACCATGGCCGCGCGGGCAGTGCGGGCCGAGCTCCTCCCGAAGGTCCTCGTCGCGCTGGTGAGCAACCATCTGCTCATCCTGCTCGGCGCCGCCGTTCTGGTGGTCGCGAGGCAGAGGGCGGACGGGGAGTGGGCCGCGGTCGGGGTGACGCTCCTGGTCGTCGGCATCGGGATCGAGGCCGCGGTGATCGCCTGGTCGGCATCTCTCGTCCGTCGGGCGGCGAGCGCTCGGCGGCGTTCACCCGAGCCTCTCCCGGGCTCGACCGTGCGTGGAGACAAGGCGCTGTGCGTGAGCTGCGGTTGGTCAGGATCTCGGGTCCCGTGGGGACTCTGCCCTCGGTGTCAACGGACGACCGTCCGGGTCTAGGAGCGCGTCGCGCCTGCCCGCGTGCGGCAGAAGAGGAGGGTCCCGGCTCGCCAGGCGGGGGCGCCCGCCCTCGAGTCGACCGGCGCTGTCAACCTTCATTACGGCGGGCGCGACTGGTCGCCTACGACCGCGTTCCGCCCGACCTCACCCCTTCGCGGGCTCTGTCGATACCGGTCGAATCTGCCCGAAGTTCCCGAGCGCCAGGGGGCGGGCGTGCTCGAGAGGCGAACGATCGCCTACGGCGATGGGGGTGGCTCCGGTGCGGCAGCGGGCCCGCGGGCCGAGGGAGCTTGGAAGGCGCCATGACCTCGACCGCCCGGCCAACCGACCCCACGGCGCGTTGCGGCTGGGCGACGGAGGCGGACCCCGCCCTGCAGGCGTACCATGACCGGGAGTGGGGGGTTCCAGTGCACGACGACCGCAGGCACTTCGAGTTCCTGATCCTCGAGGGTGCGCAGGCCGGTCTGAGCTGGTCGACGATCCTCCACCGGAGAGCAGGCTACCGCCGAGCGTTCGCCGGATTCGATCCCGTGAAGGTGGCGCGTTTCCGGGCACCGCAGGCCCGAAAGCTCGCCGTGGACCCCGGGATCATCCGCAACCGACGAAAGATCGAGTCCGCCGTGAGGAACGCTCGCGCGTTCTTGGCGGTGCAACGGGAGTTCGGAAGCTTCGACGCCTACGCCTGGCCGTTCGTCGGAGGACGCCCGCGCCAGCACCGACGCCGGAGCCTCCGGGAGGTTCCTGCGACGACCCGGGAGTCGGACGCCTTCAGCAAGGACCTGAAGCGCCGGGGGTTCTCCTTCGTGGGGTCGACGATCGTCTACGCGCACATGCAGGCCGTCGGAATGGTGAACGACCACGTCGTCGACTGCTTCCGTCACGAGCAGCTCCGCCGTCTCGGCGTCTAGGAAGACGCTCGGCGGTCGACCGCTCTCGCGAACGAGCTCGGCTCCGGGTCTCTGCGCTCCCGCAGCCACGGGGGCGTCCCCTGCAGGACCGACCCTCCGGCGGCGCGACGGCCACCGAGGAAGGGCCACGACACGGGGGTGGTCGGCCCAAGGCAATTCGTAAGGCCCCGAGGGGACTTCGAGACGACCGAGCGCCCCAGCGCCGAGGACCATGGCGAGCCGGGCCGGTAGACCGACGTCGGAGGAGGAGCTGTGGGCGGCGCACGTGCGGTACTTGAAGGGTCTGCCGACAAGCTGGGCACAGGCGAGGATCGACGCGCTCGTTCGAGAACGCTCCAACGGCTGGTTGTCGTCCGTCCCTCTACCGCCCCGCTCGTCCGGGGGCGTACTCGCCCTGGCCGACCGCTCTTCGCGTCGAGGGCTTCGCCTCCACCTGCTGCAGATGGAGCGGCCGGAGCTGTCGTCGCTCGCCGCCCTCCTCCGCGCACTCGATCGCCCGAGGCTCGGTCGCCTCTTCGGCGTCAGCGACCTTCTCGAAGGGATCGGCGCGGCCGCTCAGGACCGGCTGTTCGGCGAGCTCGGGTTCTGGCACCGGGCGATGGTCCGGATGGAGCTCCCGGCGCAGACTAGGGTCCCCGCCGCGCCCGCGGGCTTCCGTTGCCGGGGCTTGACGCCGGCGGACCGGGCTCCGTTCGTCGCCAGCTACGTCCGGGTCTACGACGAGCCGCAGGGGGACTACTGGCTTTCCCCGTCGCCGGACGTCGAGACCGACGGCCGCAGGTTCTTCGACCAGTTCGTCGCTCCGGACGGGGGGTGGAGCACCAAGATCGTCCCCGAGGCCTCCCTCGCTTCCGAGGCGGGCGGGCGAATCGTCGGAAGCGTCGTGGCCGGACGCACGCGCAGCGGGGACGGCCACATCTTCGGGCTCGCGGTCGATCCGGAACACCAGGGGAAGGGGATCGGGCGCTCCCTCCTGCTGGAGGCCCTGGGGCGGATCCGCCCGACCGTGGACGGCCCGGTCTCCCTTTCGGTGATCCGGAACAGCGTCGCGTTCCGGCTCTACGGC
>JASHSA010000159.1 GCA_030037035.1 Thermoplasmata archaeon | reverse complement strand
CTCGACGAGCGCCGGCGTCGTCGCCGCGCCGAGGACCCGAGGCTCCTCGACGACCCGACCCTGCGCGAAGCCGGCGAGCGTGTAGACCTGCTTCACTCCGAGGACGGCGCAGTAGTCGAGGACCCGCTCGGTCAGCTCGTATTGCCCCTCGGGGCTGATCCCCTGGTAGTCGCCGCCGAGCACGAGAAGGTCGTGCGCCGCGCCGGCCGGCGCCCTCCAGTAGGCGAGCTCGTTCGAGACGAGCCGGACGATCCCGCTCTCGCTGACGTAGACCTGCGGGGGGAAGAACTTCGTGTAGATCGTCGCGAGCGGCTTCGCGCCGAGCTGGTCGCGGAGGTAGTCCGCCGCGAGCTTCCCGACGTTCCCGACGCCGGGAAGGCCTTCGACCAGGATCGGCTGGCGCAGCTCGACCTTCTCGAGAGTGCGGATGAGGACGTCCTGCACGTTCGCTCCTCGGCTCCGAGGCCGAGCCGCGCCGATAAAGCTTCGGTGGCGCGACGGTGCGCAGCTACTTCCGGGCGAGCGTGCCGTCCGAGAATCCCCAGCCGGTCTCGCCGAGGCGCATCTTGAGGACGCGGGCGAGGTCCGGCCGGTAGCCGACCTTCTCGACGAGCAGCGTCTGCTCGAAGCGGTCGCCGTGCGGCTCGGCCCGGACGTCCATCACGAGGTCGGCGAGGTCGACCAGCAGGCCCCCGGGCCCGCTCTCGTGGCGGGGCGCGTGGACGGCGAGGAGCGCCTGGCCGCCGACCGAGCGGCAGCAGTGACGGACCTCGCGCGCGACCTGCATCACGTCTTTCGGCCCGAGGACCTCGAAGAAGAAGTCCATCGAGTCGATGACCAGGCGGAACGGCGCGTCGATCCCCGCGAGGTCCGACAGCATCCGGTCGGCGAGGCGGTACGGCCCGGGGGCGCGGTTCGGCCGGGGGTCGGCGTGGAGGTCGTCCAGCGTGATCCCCCGCTCCCGCACGCGCGCGACATCGAGGCCCCGGAGCAGGACGCGCTCGTAGTACTCGTCGGCGAGGTTGACGATCGTGAGCGACGCCGGGTCGGCGCCGATCTCCCGGAAGGCGCGCTGCAGGTCGTCCGTCCGGTCGTACGTCGTGTAGTAGCGGACCGGCACGCTCCCGACGGCCGCCCGCGCGAACTGGCGCGCGAGGACCGGCGCGCCGCTGGACGTCCCGCCGGCGAGGATCGCGAGGAAGCCGACCGGCAGCGCCGGCGCGAGCGGCTCGTCGAACTCCGGGACCCCGAAGACCGTCGTGCGCTCGTCCACGGTCACCGTCCGAGGCGGGCGATGTCGATCGTGTCGTCGACGACGAGGTTGAGGAGCTGCTCGACGCTCGCCGCCTGCTCGTCGGTCGTCTCGAGGACGAGCGTGAGCGTCTGGCGGCCCTTCAGGTTGTTGAGCAGGATGTGCAGGAACTCGCTGAGCAGCTCGGGGGGGTTGTGGATCGCGAGCGAGTTGACGCTGTCGATGACGATCACCGGCCGCGGGTGCGGGTAGCGCCGCAGGAGGTACTCGATCCGCAGCATGATCTCCTCGAGGGCGCGCGGGCTCTCGACGTATGTCGAGTTCGGCAGCGCGTCGCGGAACCGCATCATCAGGTGGCTGATCGCGTCCACGAAAGAGATCCGCTCCGCCGGCACGTCCAGCGCCTGGGCGAGCGACCAGACGAACGACGCCGGGCTCGTCACCGCGACGTAGATCGTGTGGACGTCCGGCTCGCTGCCGAGGTCCCGGAGGGTCGCGTTCAGGAACGCGAAGTAGTGGTCGGCGTACTCGCGCGCGTCCAGCTTGAGCGCGACCGCGGTGCCGGACGGGAGCGCGCGGAGCCGCTCCCCGATGTCGGCCTGCGGCATCCGGACCTACTCCTCCAGCGACCGCCCGCCCTTCAGGTGCGGGGCGAGCAGGATCCCGATCGGGGTCAGCTCGAGGACGTAGAGCGCTCGGGAGTGGGCGGTCCCCCGCATCTTGACGACCTGCAGGACGCGCAGGATGTCGCCCAGCCGGGTCGTGTTGCGCAGGAGGATGATCCCGTCGACGATCGCCTCCTCGACCCCGCGCGCCGAGTAGCGGCCGGGCCCGGGGGCGATCTCCGAGACGATCAGCGCGGTGCAGTCGGCCTCCGCGAGGAGCTCGCCCAGGCGGAGCAGGAAGTCGCGGATCTGCTCGTCGCGCGGGATCCGGTACCCGAGCGACGTGATGCTGTCGAGCACGAGCCGGCGCACGCCGAGCGTGCGGACGAGGTCACGGATCGTGCGCAGGAGGAGGTCGAGGTCCTCGTTCGAGAGCTCGTCGCGGTCGAACCCGAGCTTCGCGGTGACCGCCGGCAGGTCGACGAGCACGAGCGAGCCGTCGTCGATGAGCGACGTGCGAAAGAACTCGAACGACGCGACGTTCTGCACGAGCTTCGCGCTCGCCTCGGTGACCGAGAGGAACAGCGAGCGCTCGCCCCGTTCGGCCCCGCGGATCAGGAACTCGAGCGTGAGCGTCGTCTTGCCGGTCCCGACGCTCCCGGCGACCAGGACCATGTTGCCGCGCGGGACCCCGCCGGCGAGGATCGCGTCCAGCGCCTCGATGCCGGTCTCGCAGCGCTGGATCGGGTCCGAGGGCGTGCCCGGGGCCGCCGTCGCGGTCGGGGCCACCGGCGGAGCCGGGCGGGCCGTGTCCATCGTCCGTACGAGCCGCTCCCTCGCTAAGAGTATTGTGATGGGTCGGCAGCGCTTTCGCTCTCCGTCCGCGGCGCCCGGGCGCTCGGGCCGAGGCGTGCGCGGTCGAGCCACCAGGTCGGTCCGTTCGCCCCACGTCCGGTGCGCAGGATCGCCCCCCGGCGTCCTAGCTCGCTGCCGAGCGAGCGGATCGCGCGATCGTCGCCGGGAGAAAACCGACGCAGCTCCGCGAGCGGGACGGCGACCGGTGCGCTCGCGTCGTCGGTGCCGAACGTAGCGTCGAGCCACTCGAGGAGCTCCTCGGACCTGCCGGGGGTCGCGCCCGGCCCAGGAAGGCACGGCTCCGAAACGGGGGAAGGCTCGGCCCCGTCCGGGGAGGCGGCTCGGCTCGGACCGCTCGCTCGCTCCGGCCCGGCGCCGAGGCCACTCCGGCGCCTCGGCGCCGGAGGGAGCCTCGCCGTCCGGACCCACTCGAGGCGTTCCCCCTTGCCGAGCAGCACCGCGGCCTCGCCGCGTGGGAGCGCGACGAGCGCTTCCGGCGAGAGGGCGGAGTTCGCCCGGCCGAGCTCGCGCGCCTCCTCCGCGCCGGTCCGGAAGACGACCAGGTCGGCGACGTTCGTCCGGATCGCCTCGCGCACGTCCTCGGGGAGGGACGCGAGGCTCTGCGTCGTCACCCCGACGTGGACGTTGCCGCGGCGGGCGAGGCGCAGCATCTCCCCGAGCGCTTCGTTCGCGAACCACTGGGCTTCGTCGAGGAGGACGAACGTCTTGC
>JASHSA010000158.1 GCA_030037035.1 Thermoplasmata archaeon | reverse complement strand
CCGGCGGATCGCCGCTCGAAGACGCTCCCGCCGTCAGCGAGCAGGTCGGGTTCGTTGACCACCGAATGCGAGGCGCCCGGCTGCCTGCACCAGCTGCGCCTGCACGGACCGGACGGCCGTTGCCGCGCCTGCTCGTGCACCGCCTACACTCGTAACGCGCCCCGGCACCAGACCCGAGCCGAGGTGCGCCAGCTCACTCAGGCGCTGCGCAAGTGGTAGGCCAACCAGTGCGGTCCGACGCTACCTCCGCTCGGCCTCTCTCGCCGCCTCTCCTTTTCCGGCCGTCGGCTCAAGCGCGAGAGCGACCGTCGCCGCGGGGGTTGTCGTCCTCGTGGGGTGTCGGCAAGGGACCGTTGTCCCGCGCGGGGTGCGTCGCTCGGCGGATCCTCCCCGCCTCCTCGGACCCCGCTAGGGCAGATCGGTCCTCGTGCCCGCGCTTCCGATGAAGCACCGCGGGATCCTTCGCGGGGTCGCGGTCGCGCTCATCCTCGGCGGAACGGTCGGCACGATCCTCGAGATCGTCCCACAGATCGAGGCGCTTCTGCTCGCCCTGGCGGGCCGAGGATATCCCTATCTCGCCCTCGGCATCGTCGGCGGCCTGCTCCTGACCTTCACCCGACGCAAGCGCCCCGAGAAGGGGTCGGCTTCGCCCCTCCCGCAGACCCCGTCCTGAGCCGGCCGGCTCGGCCGGGCACCATGCTCCGGCGGCCGCCGGTCTCGGTCGGCTCGCGACGAAGCTCGCTTGCCTGCCCTAGGGCAGCCGCGTGGCGGCTCGCCGCAGGTCCTTCGCACGGCGCGCGCCAGCCCTGCGTTCGCTCGGGCGAGCCGGTAGGGTTCAGTCGACGGCCGCGGCGACGTTCCCGTTCACGGACACGCGACCGTGATCGAGGCGGACCGTCCCTTGGGACTCTGCCCACGGGAGCGACCTCACGTACAATCGGTCCACCCCGTCGACGACGACCCGCTTACCCTCGGTGACGATCTCCAGGCGTCGCAGCTCGCGGTCGAGCGAGACCTCGGTGACGCGTTCGTAGCTCGTCGACACCGAACCGTCGGAGTGGAAATCGTCTCTTTAGCCTGTCGCGGTCGACCCTCGACCGGGGGCCCGCGAATCGCCTCCGGTGGCCTCCGCCCGTCCACGGTCGGACGTCGCCGACCTCGCTCGAGGCTACGGTCGCCGCTCCGCGGGCCAGCCAAGGTGCTCACGGAGGCGGCCTCCCCGAGGGAGTCGTGATTACGCGCGGCGCCTAACGCCGGGCATGAAGCTTCGCAAGCTGGGAAGGAGCGGGGTCCTCGTCAGCGAGCTCGGCCTCGGAACGATGACGTTCGGCGGGCCGGTCGACGAGGCGACGAGCCACCGGCTCCTGGACCAGTTCGTCGGCGAGGGCGGCAACCTCGTCGACACGTCGAACGTCTACGCCTCCGGAAGGTCCGAGGAGATCATCGGCCGGTGGCTCTCCCGCCAGGACCGGTCCCGCGTCGTCCTCGCGACGAAGGCGCGGTTCCGGACCGCGGACGGCGCGAACGACCTCGGCCTCTCTCGAAAGCATCTGCTGCACGCGGTGCGGGAGAGCCTCCGGCGCCTGCAGACCGACTACCTCGACCTGCTGCAGGTCCACGCCTGGGACCCCCTCACGCCGCTCGAGGAGACGTTCGGGACGCTCCACCGGTTGACGGAGGACGGCGCGATCCGGTACGTCGGCGTCAGCAACTACCGGGCCTGGCAGTTCGAAAGGGCGCTGCAGCTCTGCCGGGCGAGGGGCTGGCACGAACCGGTCAGCCTCCAGCCGCAGTACAGCCTCGTGGCCCGGGCGACGGAGTTCGAGCTGGTCCCGATGTGCCTCGCCGAGAACATCGCGCTCCTGCCGTGGAGCCCCCTCGCCGGAGGGTTCCTTTCCGGAAAGTACCGGCAAGGGGTCCGATCGTCCCCCGCGGGGACCCGGTTCGGCGACTCGAAGGACCTCGAGTTCTACGCCAAGCGCTTCGAGAACGAGCGCGCCGCGCGGATCGTGGACGCCGTCCGGAACGTTGCAAGCGAGGCCGGGCGGGCGCCGTCGCAGGTCGCGCTCAACTGGCTGCTCGCCCGCCCCGCCGTCACCTCTCCGATCCTGGGCGTGCGGACGCCGGATCAGCTGACGGAGAACGTCGGGGCGACCGGCTGGTCCCTCACCGAGGCCCAGCTCGCCGCGTTGAGCCGGGCCAGCGAGCTCGACGTGACCTACCCCTACGACCAGCGAGCCGAGGACCAGCAGACCTCGGATCGGCGCTTGGAGTGATCGCGTCGCTTCGCGCCGGACCGGAGCCTCCCGTCGGCCGAGCGCTCCCTCGGTACGCTCTAGGGGGTCGCCGACGACCGGACCACGAGCACGGCGACACGCGCGTGGTGTACGACGGCGTCCGACACGCTTCCGAGGAGGAGCCGCGCGGTGGCGGATTGTCCCCGGGAACCCATCACCACGAGGTCGACGTGCTCCCCCTCGGCGAAGCCCAGGATGCTCTCGGCGGCATGGCCCTGCAGGAGCTCCCCCCGGACGCCGGAGAGCCCTCGCTCCTCTGCCGTTCTGACGGCCTCGCGAAGCAGGTCGTTCAAGGCCTTGCGTTCGGCGTCGGCCGGCGGCTCCGGAGGGATCATCATGCTCGTCGCCCACATCGTGGGGGGCTGGTAGACCGTGAGGATCGTCAGGCGCGAGGACCAGCTGCGCGAGATCTCGATCGCCCGGTCCAGGGCGATCCGGGCCTCGGTCGAGCCGTCGTAGGCGACCAGGAGGTGCTGGAACGGCCTGCTCATCGCCCGCCGCCGAGCGGTCGTCCGGGAGAGCCGAGGAGGTCTGCGTGCCGCTGCATAGGGATCGACCACGGCCGGACGCCCCTATCTCGCGCTCGTCAACTGGGCTCCACGGTCGCCCGGGCCCGCGCGAAGCTCGCGCGCCCGCTCCCCGGCCCCAAGGAGGGGCGTCGGGCTCACCGGGGGCTCGAGGGTCGGGCCTTCCGTACGGGCGCTTGCGACGTTCTTCCGAGAGGGGGGGTCCTGGGCCCGCTCCCGCGGAACGTTGGCTGAGGCCCAGGGTCCACCGGTGCGCCGCCGCGAACGGAGGGTCGCGGGGCTGCCGACCTCGGGGTGGCCGGCGCGCCGCTCCGACGCCGCTCGTCGGCGCGTCGGCGTTCGTGCCCGGAAGCGGCCCGGTGCGCGATGGAGATCGAGCGCCGGCTGCACGAGCGCAACGCCGAGAAAGGCTCCGCTTCCCACGACCCCGCCCCGGCGCGCGCCGACGACGGCGCCGCGCTCCCCCAAGAGCGGCCGATACGGGCCACCGCACGACGTTCTACGTGACGGCACGGACTCGAAGCGGACGAGAGCTTTCCCACGACGGAGGCGGTCCGCTCCCGACGCCCGGACCGCGCAAGCAGGCAAGCTCTTGATATCCAGGCCGTCCGATTCTCTTCGGATGTCGAACGGTCCGCTCCGGCGTCTCTCGATGGAGGATTTCCGGCCACGCTCGTTGGAGGAGATCGTCGGGCAGCCGACCGTCATGGCCCGGCTCCTACGGCTCGCGAAGGGGGTTCGGAGCGGCGCCATCGTCCCCCCCACGCTGCTCCTGCACGGGCCGCCGGGGATCGGGAAGACGACCGCGGCCCGGGCGTTCGCCCGGGAGATCCTGGGAGAGGAGTACGAGAACAGCTTCACGGAGCTGAAGGCG
>JASHSA010000157.1 GCA_030037035.1 Thermoplasmata archaeon | reverse complement strand
CAGCTCGTGGTCAAGGTCATAGAACCGTTTCTGCAGCCCATTCTCAGCGCCATGCAGGGTTTCGACGCCACGTTGGCGACCGCGGCAAACGCAACGTTGACCGACCAAACCTCTCGCGGTTACGTGACCCAGGCGGATGGAGAGAACTGGGCCCATGCGTTCGACACAATCGGATACCTCGGGATGGCCCTCGCGATCGGGATTTCCGTGGCGATTGCGATAATGTCCGCCGTTAGCCTCGGCGCGGACTTCCTGGTCTCTGTCTTGATTAGCCTCCTACCGACAATTGCGCAAGAGGCCTTCCCTGCAAGTGCCGGCACGATTGCCACCCTCACGTCACAGGCCGTCTTGAGTTTCGGAGGCCACTTCTCGTCGATTTCGTCCACTGTTTGGGAGGCAATCGCGGGATCTGTGGCAATTGCTGCTTCGAGTCTGGATTTCGTTTGGTCAGAGATCGCCCTTGTCCTGAAAGGAAACGCTGCTGCGCCCGGATATGCGGGTCTCGCCCTCGCGATCTCAACCATAGTCGATATTATTGTGCTGTCGATAACAGCCGTCAGCTGGGCGGTCGCCCTCCCGGTCCTGGTGAGCATCGCCCTTGTCTTTGCAGGCATCGGGCTGGCGGCCGCGTTTGTATTTCACGAAAGTGTCTATTCGACACTTGGCGCCTACGCTGACGCGGCCTTGATTCTCGCGGGAATTGGCGCCGCGGCCGCGCTGGCGGATTACACAATTCACGACGGGTGAACGATGGCGGGCGACGAGTCGACGAGACACCCGACAGAGAGTTCCCGCACATTTGACTTAACCGCCGCGAGCGCAAAGCTCTGGCCATTTACGAGACGCTCGCTCATGGTGGAAGTGGGTGTCACGATCCTTCTCATTGTTATGGGGTTAGTCGTTCTGGCAGGCTCCTGGTCGCGGTTGGCCGCGGATTCGCTCACGATGTACCAGGCCTTCGATCTTAGCGTTATCGCGGTTATCGTAATCGGGGGCAGCCTAGGACTCCTCCGTCTAGCCAGTCGCCGTGTTCGAGGGGCGGTCACGCTCAAGGTAGATTACTCGGGGTTCGAATTGATCTATCCTTCAGGTAGGCGAACTGTGTGCAGCTGGCGGAGTCCACGGCTGGTCTTTGACTTGGCCGACTTTAGCGATGCCAATCCGACTTCACTGCCTACGTTCGACTTCCCGTACTCGATCGTTATTCGAGGGGTGCAGTCACTACTGACTCCGGAGGCGTTCATTGCGATGAAAGCGCAGGTTACGGAGCATCGAGTTGTCGAATCGGCACAGCGAGGGGGAACGTGGCGCTTTCCATCGGACGCGAACCCAATGATCTACAGGGTTCGGGGTCAGGCGATGCAGGGTGATTCTCGGCATTCCGTGACACCTCGATCCCATGCATGAGAGTGCCTCGGTCGACGCGGAGATCTTGGGGGGGCCCTTCGGGCTGGTGTTCTCCATCCTAGGACTGAGGACGCAACCCCAGGGTCACGGCCCGTCGTGATGGGGGCTCGTGATCCCTCGGTTCGGGTCTCTTCTGGAGCGGCTTCCTCCTCGGCCCAGGCGCTCATCGCCAAAACCGGAGGGCGCTGTTCCGAGAACTGGGCATCCGCGAGAGCAGGCCCTAGGTTCGAACGGTTCCGGCCCTCGGCAGCGTCGTGCCGATGACATGCCGGCCCCCGTCTCTGCCTCGGCGAGAGGCTGGTCCTCGTCAGGCGCCGGAGATCGAGGTCTCGACGATGCGCACCGGGGTCCGGGGGCGGTCGTTCGCGTCGCGCGGCACCGCGGCGATCTTCTCGATGACGTCCTGGCCCCCTCGCACGTGGCCGAAGATCGCGTGCTTGCCGTCCAGCCACGTGGTCGGGGCGACCGTGATGAAGAACTGGCTCCCCCCGGTGTTCGGGCCGGCGTTCGCCATGGAGACGACCCCCGGACTGTCGTGCCGGAGGCCGGCTGCGAACTCGTCCGGTATCGTGTAGCCGGGTCCCCCCGTGCCGTCGCCCCGGGGGCAACCGGTCTGCACCATGAACCCGGGGATCACCCGGTGGAACGCTAGGCCGACGTAGAACTGCTTGCGCGTGAGCGTCAGGAAGTTCTCCGAGGTCTTGGGGGCGCGGTCGCGGAAGATCTCGAGGCGTACGTCGCCAAGGGTCGTCCTCAGCGACACGGTCGGATTCGGCACGGTCGCGCCAGCGCACTCGAGCGGAAAACTCCCGCCCCTCCCCGCCGTCCCCTTCCGACGTTCCGTTTATCAGGGACGAACCGGCTAGCTTCGGGCGGACGCTAGAACCGCTCCCGATGCATCGATCGTTGGCGTCCGTGGGCATCGCGATCATCGTGGTCGGTCTCGCCCTCGTGGCGTTCCCCGTCATCGTGCTGAACCGGGAGCAGCTCGACGTCGAGCAGATCTCCGGCTTCCTCATCGCGCCGGTCGGCCTGTTCGTCGTGATGCTCGCGGCCTCCAGCGGCGACCCGCGACGGACGACCGTCGGCGGAGCGTTCGGAAACCCCGACGAGCCGTCCGGGGTCGACGGACCTCCCGTCGCGCGCTCGGCGCGACCCCGCCTCTACAACCCGAACGACGCGGTCCACTGCCGATTCTGCCGCTGCGTGATCACCGCCGAGCTCGCCAACTGCCCTCGGTGCTCTCGCTCCCGTCTCTGCCGGCGTTGCGGCCGGCCCCTCGGCCAGGTCCTCGAGCGGCCGACCTGTCCGACCTGCGCGCACGCGGAGGCGTTCTGCGCGTGCGCCGAGCTCGCCCGTTCGCCGATCGACGGGGCCCGCCGTGGGCACCAGGGTGTGGAAGGGTGAGCCGTCCCCTGGACGATCGGGAGCTGCCGCGCGGCGTCGCGTCGCCCCCCGCGGGTCCGGTGGAGGTCCACTTTGACGGTGCCTCCGAGGAGGTCGCCGGGCGGCGTGTGGCGGCCTACGGCTTCACGGTGGACGGCGCCGGGTTTCACCAGGAGGATTTCGGTCTCGCGGTCCCGCCCGGGCACCCGCGCGCGACGAACAACGTCGCCGAGTACGTGGCGGCGATCTGCGCGCTCGAGTGGCTCGCCCGGGTCGGTTTTGCGGGCGACGTGCGCCTCACCGGCGACAGCCAGCTGGTCGTCCGGCAGATGACGGGGGAGTATCGCGTCCTCACCGAGCACCTCCAGCCGTACCACGCGCGGCTCGAACAACTGGCCCGGTCGTTCCGCCACGTCGAGTTCCGCTGGGTCCCTAGGTCGGAGAACCATCGGGCCGACGAACTCTCGAAGCGCGGGATCGAGCTCGCGGGCCGCTCCGAGCCGAAGGGGCGCCCCGCCGCCGCCTCCCGTCCGGAGTCCGGGGACGAGGTCGGACGGTAGGGCTCAGCCCCACCGAACGGTGTAGACGAGGGTGCGACCTTCCACGGCGGCGCGGGCCCGAGCGCTGTCGACGTACGTCGCGAACGCGGCGGCCGCCTCGGGCGAGAGGCGGGGACGGACCCCGTAGCCTCGAGGTACCCCAACGCCCAGCGAAGCCTGAGGGACCCGCATCGGGATCGGCGGGGAGACCCGCCCGTTGCTCCTTCCTGCCATCAAGGTCCCGCGGAGCCCGGCGCGAACGGCCGGCCGAACCCCGGGTCGGAGGGGGTTGGCAGGCAGGGAAGGACGCCGAGAGGGGTGTCGACCGGCGTCTCCTCTCCCAGAGGCCAGAGCAGCAGCTCGAACCAGCCTGCCGGAGTGTCGGACATCTACAGTCGGGGCTTGTCAGACGGACGTCATACATAAACCCCGACCTCCAGTGGAAACGGGGGGGTCCCGGGCCAGCGCCTTGACGTTCGCCCCTTGGCGGACAACGGGCGGACCCGTCTTCCGCGCACCTCCGAGCGCTCCGTCGGCCGGTTTCGGCGCGGCGTACGCTCTTGTAGCGACCCTCCTCTCGCGCCGCGGGAGCGAGGCTGTGTCGGCCGCTCGTAGCTCGGAGGGGGCGTCCCGCTTCTTCGACGAGGTGGAACAGGAGCTCCTGCAAGCCTCGGTCGAGTCGCAGCGGGCCGACTGGGTCTACTCGACGTTCGTCTCGGAGGACACCGAGGAGCTCTCCTCCGCCGCGCTCGCCCGCCTGATCGCGGTGACGGTGCGTCGCGCGCGCGAGGCGGCCCGACTGTCGTCGGCGGAGCTCTCCGGACCGGACGCGCGGAAGGCCCGCCTCCTTCCGTTGTCGCTTCCCCTGCTCGCCCCGGCGGACCCGGGCGAGGCGCAGGAGCTGACCCGGATCGTCGCGTCGATGCAGGCGCGTTACGCCCGCGGGCGATACACCCCGCACGGTCGGTCGGAGCCGCTCGACCTCCAGGGGCTCTCCCGCATCCTGTCGGAGAGCCGGGACCCGAAGCTGCTCGAGGAGGTCTGGAGCGGCTGGCACCGCGTCGGCCGCGAGATGCGACCCGAGTTCGAGCGGTACGTCGCTCTCGCCAACGCCGGGGCGAAGGAGCTCGGCTTCGCGGACACGGGCGTGATGTGGCGCTCGAAGTACGACATGCCGCCGGAGGAGCTCGCGCGGGAGGCCGACCGCCTCTGGGAGCAAGTCCGTCCGCTCTACGACGCGCTCCTAGGGTTCGTCCGCAGACGTCTGCAGGCGGTCTACGGCGCCGACACCGTGCCCGCGAGCGGGCCGCTCCCGGTCCACCTTCTCGGCAACATGTGGGCGCAGTCGTGGGAGGCGCTCCTGCCGCTCCTCGTGACGGGGCCGGCGGCACCGCCGTACGACCTGACGAAGCTGCTCGTCGAGCGGCGCACGACCCCCGAGGAGATGGTCCGGTACGCCGAGCGGTTCTTCGTCTCGCTCGGCCTCGAGCCGCTCCCGGCGACGTTCTGGAGCCGCTCGATGCTCGTGCGCCCGCGCGACCGCGAGGTCGTCTGCCATGCGAGCGCCTGGGACCTCGACTACGTCGAGGACCTGCGGATCAAGATGTGCATCGAGATCACCGGCGAGGACTTCCGCACGATCCACCACGAGCTCGGCCACAACTACTACCAGCGGGCCTACGGCCGACTGCCGTTCCTCTTCCGCGACAGCGCGCACGACGGCTTCCACGAGGCGATCGGCGACACGATCGCGCTGTCGGTCACGCCGGCGTACCTCCGCCGCGTCGGCCTGCTCGGGGCGGCCGACCGGGAGGAGGACGACGTGCCGTTCCTTTTGGAGCGGGCCCTCGAGAAGGTCGCCTTCCTGCCGTTCGGGCTGCTGATCGACAAGTGGCGCTGGGAGGTCTTCGCCGGCCGGATCCGCCCGGACGAGTACAACACGAGCTGGTGGGCGCTGCGGGCGAAGTACCAGAACGTCGCCCCGCCCGCTCCCCGGGACCCGGAGGAGTTCGACCCGGGGGCGAAGTTCCACGTGCCGGCGAACGTGCCGTACCTGCGCTACTTCCTCGCGCACATCCTGCAGTTCCAGTTCCACCGCGCGCTGCTCCGGTCGGCCGGGCACGACGGGCCGCTCCACCGCGGCTCGATCTACGGCTCGAAGGACGCCGGGGCCCGGCTCGCGCGAACGCTCGAGATGGGGACGAGCCGCGAGTGGCCGGACGCCCTGGAGGCGCTCACCGGCGAGCGTCGCATGGACGCGGGGGGCCTGCTCGAGTACTTCGCACCCCTGCGCCGCTGGCTCGACGAGCAGAACCGCTCCGGAGCCCAGGGAGGCTAGCCCGCTTCCCGTCGACCTCGGCGGGATCGGCGGTCGGCGCGAGAGACGACGATGTTGCTCGGCGCTCACGAGACCGTCCTTCGGAGCGCCTACGCCGTGCTCGACAAGGGGAGCCACGACGGCGAACGTCGCCGGCCGGGCGTCCTCTATCTGACGACCGAGCGTCTCGTCTTCGAAGCCCCAGCGTCCCGAGGGGTCGTCCGGGACCTTCTCCAGGGCCGGGACCAGGAGCTCCTGGTCGACCTCGCCCTGGGGGCGGTGCGCAACGTCGGCGTCCGCGAGGGGCGCTTCGCGAACCCGCGCCTCGTCGTCGACGCGGAGGGGCGGCGGGCCGCGTTCGACGTCCTCGAGCCGCAGGCCTGGTCGTTCGCGCTCGCCGAGGCGCGCAGGGCCGCCGAGCTGCGCCAGGACCGCCCGTCCCCGGCCCCAGCGGTCCTCGAACCTCGGACGGTGGTGAAGCTCCGCTGTCGCTACTGCGGCAGTCTGGGCGACGAGGTCCACCGCCGCTGTACGTCGTGCGGAGCGCCCCTGTAGGGGGCCCTGGGCCCGAGGAGCCGGGGGATCTAGTTCGGCCGTCCGCAGGCCGGCCCGTCCAGGCCGAAGGCGAGGATCCCGCCCGCGGGGGCGGGGAGCGCTCCGTCAGGGACCGGGCGCATCGCCTGGACGGCGTGGAAGAGGAGCTCGTACGCTGCGTCCTCGGCGTCGGCCGGCTCGTCGTCGGGGCCCGCGGCCGGGACGTAGACGCTCAACACCCCGTCGCGAAGCCCGAGCAGGACGAGGCCGCCCCCGTCGCGACGGGCCCACGCGAGGAGCTCCCCTTCCGGGCGCTGCAGGAGGCCGACCCAGCGGAGCGAGCCGAACCAGCGGCCGGCGAGCCGCCCCAGGAGCGGGCCGTCCCTCTCCGTCGGGGGCAGGTCGATGCGACCGATGGAGCGCAGGTCCCGGTCGCTGCGGGCGTCGACACGCGGTCGGGGGCCGAGGGCGCGGTAGCCCCCGTCGACCTTCTCGACGAGACCCTCGCGGGTCAGCCGACGGAGCGATCTCGACAGCGACTCCGGGTGGGCCCCGAGGACCCTCCGCAGCCCGCTGAAGGCGAGTCGGCCGGACATCCCCTGGAGGGTCGTCACGACCCGCTCGTCCAGCCGGCCCTCGTTCGCCCCCCGGTCCGGATCCATCGAGGTCCTCAGCGGAACGGGGGGTAAAGCCGACCGGTTACGTCGAGGTTAGCCGATGGCCTCGCGCGGGCCGACGACGGACCTGTGAGCGACCGTCGCCCGAACCGGTCAATATCCCCCTCCGGGCCGATAGACGGTGCGGGCCGTTCGGCCCGGGAACGAACGAAGATGACCGAAGAGTTCGATAACGATGCCGCCGTCGAGCTGGGCCGCTACGGCCCGTGGGTCTGGACCGCCTACCGGGCCTACAACGAGCTGTTGCGGGAGAAGCTCAAGAAGCGCTTCGAGGCGCAGGAAGGCGCCTGGATCGACCAGGTCGCCGACCTTCTCGTCTCGATCGTGAACGCGCGCTGGGAAGGCGGACGCCGAAAGGAGAAGGAGCTCGAGGGACTCTACGCGCGTCTCGAGCGGGCCCTCTCGGAGTGAGCCCGATGACGCTTCGCGCTCCGCTGCCGATCCTCCCGAGCCCTCCGACCGGACCGGAGCCGAGCCTCCCCTGGCCGAGCCGCCTGGGGAGCGCCTAGGGGTCGACGATGGCGCTCGCCGACCTCGAAGCGCGCATCGCCTCCGCCGTCGAAGCCGTCGCGCCGAGCGTCGCCGCCGTCGAGGCGCTCCGTCTCGGGGGCCGTGGGCGCGGTCCGGCGATCCCCTCCCCGTCGCAGGCGACGGCGGTCGTCACCGACCGGGCGGGCTACCTCGTCACGAACCAGCACGTCGTCGACGGGGCCGCCCACCTGTCGGTCCGGCTCGCGGACGGGCGTGAGCTCCCCGCGGAGGTCGTCGGCGGGGACGAGGTCACCGACCTCGCGCTGATCCACGTCGACGCGGTGGACCTTCCCGCCGCCCGCCTCGGGGACTCGGAGGCGCTGCGCGTCGGCCAGTTCGTGCTCGCCGTCGGGCACGCCCTCGGCCTGCCGGGCGGACCGACCGTCTCGCTCGGCGTCGTGAGCGCGCTCGCCCGGCCGCTTCCGGGGAGCGACTTCGTCTTTGAGGGCCTCGTCCAGACCGACGCCGCGATCAATCCGGGCAACAGCGGAGGGCCGCTGGTCGACCTCGGGGGCTCGGTCGTCGGGATCAACACCGCCGTCGTGCCGTTCGCCCAGGGCGTGGGGTTCGCCCTGCCGATCCACGCCGCCCAGAGGATCACCGACGAGCTGCGGCGCACCGGACGGGTCGTGCGCCCGTGGGTCGGCGTCCAGATCGCCGAGCTCGTGCCGGCGCTCGCGCGCCAGGTCGGCGCCGAACCGAGGAGCGGCCTCCTGGTCGCGGAGGTCGTGCCTCGCTCGCCGGCCCACCGCGCCGGGATCCGGCCCGGGGACATCCTGACGTCCGTCGGGCCGTTCGAGGTCCGGACCGTCCGTCAGCTGCTCGAGTCGCTCGCGCGCTTCCCCGTCGGGTCCGACGTCCCGCTCGGCTTCCGGCGCCGCGGGGAGAAGCTCTCGGCGAACGTCCCGCTGCAGGAGAGCCCGGAGGCGCTGCCGCCGGCGCACTAGGGCGGAGGTCGCCGGTTCCGGGGCGACGCCCCTCGCCCATATAGGGGGCCCCCGGCTCCGGACCGGCGTGCTGACGGACGCCTGGGGCCGCGCCGTCACCGACGTGCGCATCAGCGTCACGAAGCGGTGCAACTTCTCCTGCGTCTACTGCCACGACGAGGGGCTCGGGCCGGTCGCCCGCCCCGGCGCCCCGCACGGCGAGGAGCTGACGGTCGCCGAGGTCGAGCGGCTCGTCGCGGTCGCCCGGGAGTTCGGCGTCCGCTCGGTGAAGTTCACGGGGGGCGAGCCGCTCGTGCGCGACGACCTCGAGGAGATCGTCGGCCGCACCGTCCGCCAGATCCCGGACGTCTCGCTGACGACGAACGGCTCGCTCCTCGCCGGACGGGCGGCCGGGCTCCGGGACGCCGGCCTCAAGCGGGTCAACGTCTCGATCGACACGACCGAGCCGGAAGCGTTCCGTCGCATCCGGCACGGAGCGATCGCCCCGGTGCTCGACGGGGTGCGCGCGGCGCTGCGCGTCGGGCTCACGCCCGTCAAGCTGAACATGGTCGTCTTCCGCGACACCGTCGCGGCGATCCCCCGGATGGTCGACTACGTCGCGGGCGACGCCGGCCTGCGCCTGCAGCTGATCCAGTTCATGCCCGAGCTCGTCCAGCACGAGCGGTTCTCGGTCGACCTGCGGGACGTGCGGCGGTGGCTGGAGGAGCACGCGAGCACGGTGCTCGTGCGCGAGATGCACCATCGGCGGATCTATCTGTTCGGCTCGACCGAGGTCGAGCTGGTCGACCCGGTCCGCAACCCGGAGTTCTGCGCGAACTGCCACCGGATCAGGATCACGCATCGTGGCGAGCTCAAGGGCTGCCTCAACCGCCAGGACGACCTGATCCCGACACGAGGCCTGAGCGACGCACGGCTTCGCGAGGCGTTCCGGCAAGTGATCACGCGTCGGGTCCCGTACTACGGCGGCTACATCACCGACATCGGCGCCTCGGTGCCGGAGCGGTTCGTCGCGGCGGGCGCCTCCGCTCCGAAGGCCAGGGGGGCGGAGACTGCCGCCGCGGCGTCCGGCGCGCTCGGAGCCCGTGCCGAGGAGTGATAGGGCTCCGCTCCGTCCTCCGCCGGGGTAGCGATGACCGTCGATTTCGGCTGGGG
>JASHSA010000156.1 GCA_030037035.1 Thermoplasmata archaeon | reverse complement strand
GGCGCCTGGTCAGCCCGCCGAAGTGCGAAGCGAAAGACCCGGACATCCGGCTTCTGGACGCCCACCTCTTGCGTGAACGTCACGGTCCGGAAGAACGACGTCCACCCGAGGTTCGCGAGCAGGATCGGCAGGTAATCGACGTTGCCCGAGAGGAGGTGCATCGGGATCCCACGCGCGCGAAGCCGGCGGAGCGTCTCCTCCGTCTCCGGGAACGGCTCGTGCCAGTGCGGAGAGATCGCCGCCTCCCGAATGTTCCGTACCACGGCGTCGATCGGTCCGACGAACCCGATCCTCCGAAGGGCCATCTCGTGCACCCGGTCGGCGAACGACGGGATCTGGCCGACCAAGCTCGGAGCCGACGGCCAGAGCTCGTCCCAGCACTCCTCGTTCGCTCGGAGGTATGCCTCCTCGGGAATCCGGGTCCCCGCGCGCTCGGCCGCTTCCCGGAAGACGGGGAGAAGGTCGGCTCGGGACCGGCAGAGCGTGCCGCCGAAGTCGAGAAAGAGCGATCGCGCGACCCGCTCTTCTCTCGGGCGGGGCAGACCGTCGTTCGGGCCGACTAGTCCCATACCCGCCGCAGTCCCAGCACCCTGGCGAAGCCGCGGTCGTTCGACGCCCACGGAACGCCCCGAGCGAGGGCATCGGAGGCGATCAGGCGGTCGTGGAGCTCCGGAACGTCGAGGTCGAAGAAGACCGACCAGCCCGCCGGGGGCCGTGCGGAGAGCTCGATGCAGCCGGACGCGTGGACCTGGTCGATCACATCCTCGACGCCGGCACGAGCATGCGTAAGGCCTAGCCGGTCGCGGTGCGCGAGGCAGGCGAACTCGCCTAGTGTGGTGCGCCAGCCAGATCTACGTTTAACCGGTTCCAAGTGACCTTCGCGAGGATCTGGTCGGCGGGCGCCCTCCACCGGAACGGCCGTGGGTCCTCGTTGTAGGTCGTCACGTACTGCTTCAACGCCTCGAGCAGCTCGTGCAGGCTACGGAATGTCCCCCGACGGATTCGCTTCTGCGTAAGGTCGTTGAACCAGCGCTCGACCTGGTTCAACCACGAGGAAGTCGTCGGGACGAAGTGGACGTGGAAGCGGGGGTGCCGCAGCACCCACCGCTTCACTTCCGGGGTCGTGTGGGTCGAGAGATCGTCGAGCACGAGGTGCAGGTCGAGCTCGGGGGCCGTGCTCCGGTCGAGGGTCCGCAGGAAGGCGAGGAACTCCCTCGCCCGATGCCGCTTGTGGCACTCCCCGAGGATCCGCCCCTCGACCACCTCCAGCGCAGCGACCAGGTCCGTGATACCGTTGCGTCGATAGTCGTGGGTCTGGCGCTCGGGAACGCCCGGTCGGAGGGGAAGGATCGACGGGGTTCGGTCGAGCGCCTGGATCTGGGTCTTCTCGTCCACGCTCGGCACGAGCGCATGCTCGGGCGGATCGAGGTAGAGGGCCACGACGTCCCGAAGTTTCTCCTCGAGGTGGCGGTCGGTGCTGAGCTTGTAGTGGGTGCCCCGATGGGACTGGAGGCGACGGACCCTCCAGATCCGCGCCACGGTGTCCGGGCTGACCCCTTGCTTGGCGGCCATCAGGCGGACGGACCTCGTGGAGGTCCAGGGCGAGCTCGACCACCGCTTCCACGCGCCGGATCTGGGACCCCGCCGGCCTCCGTGGACGAAGGAGGTCGGGGCCCCGGAGGTCGGTGGAGCGGGCGCCGGCATCCACGGTCGCGGGGCGCGGGAGGCCGAGGCGGATCAATCCTCCTTGCGGACCGTCCCCGGCGGTTCTCTAGCCTCAGGGTCGGGAGACGACGGCGTCGCCGTAGTCGGCGTCTCGGCGGGCCGAGCCCGGGCCGGTCGGGTCGGGACCGCGGGGAATCCCAACGGACCACCGCTGGCTCGGAGCCTCGGCAGGCTGATCCGAAGGACGCGGCCCCGCTCTTGCTCGTCCTGCAAGGCCAAGACTCGACCCTCGAACAGCGACTCTCGGGAGAACACCCCGAGGAAGGTACCGGGATGGTCCCGGTCGCCTACCGGAGCGCTCTCCAGGTCGTACTCCGCCAAGGCTGCGGCTCCGACGCGGATGGGCTGATCCGGGTCGAGCACCACCTGACGACCGGGGAGCAGGTCACGGAGCGGCCGGCTCGGGTCTTTGCCCTCGGCCAGATACGACACGAGGTCTTCGCGGGTCAACAGGCCTACGGGCGTACCCGAGGAAGGATCGATCGTCGCGAGGCCCAGGTACTTCCCCGCGTGCTCGGGGGCGAGGTGGACGGCCTCGCCGACGGGGCGGTCGGCGGACACCGGAACGATCGCCCTGTGCATGACCTCCCGGATCGGGATGACCTCGGCGGGGTCGACCGCGTACTCGCGCGCGACATGGATACGACGCCGGGCGATCTTCTCGGTGAGGATCGATCGTTTCAGCGTGAAGACCGTGATCGCCTCGGCGGAGACGGCGGCGACCAGGAGCGGAAGCAGGACGGAGATGTCGTGGGTGAGCTCGAGGGCGAACACGACTCCGGTGAACGGGACCCGCATCGTCCCGCCGAGGATCGCGCCGAGCGCCACCAGGGCCCACAGCGCCGGGCTTCCGACCGGCAGCACGCGGCCCAGCAGTAGGCCCGAAGCCGCCCCCATCATCAACAGGGGGGCGAGGACCCCGCCGGAGGTGCCCGATCCCAACGAGGCGGACCAAACGACGCCCTTCACGATCAGGAGCACGGCGGTCGCCGCGAGACCCAGGCCCCCCACGAGGAGGAGGTCGATCGTTCCGTATCCCACCCCCAGCACGCGAGGGTCCAGGAGCCCGCCGACGCCGATGACGAGTCCACCGAGGGCCGGCCACCACATCCAGTGGACCGGTAGCCTCCGATAGAGGTCCTCGAACGCGTAGACCGCCCACGTCAGCAACGTCGCCAACAACGCCACCGTGACGCCCACGACGATCGCCGCTCCGACGAGCGGGGCCGACGGCGTGACGCTGATCGAGACCGGGAACAGCGGTCCGCTCCCCAGGATCGACCACCGCACGACCACCGCGGTGACGGACGCGGCGCCTACCGGGATCAGGCTGCGGGGTCGCCATTCGAACAGCAGGAGCTCGACCGCGATGAGCACCGCCGCGAACGGCGTGTTGAAGGTCGCGGCCATCCCGCCCGCCGCGCCGGCGACGAGGAGCGTCTTCCTCTCGGCCGTCGAAAGGTGCAGGGTCTGACCGAAGACCGAACCCAGCGATCCCCCCGTCATGATGATCGGCCCCTCGGCGCCGAACGGGCCCCCGGTACCGATCGACAGCGCGGCCGAGAGGGGCTTGAGCACGGTAACCTTCGGCTCGATCCGGCTCTTGTTCACCAGGATCGACTCAAGGGCTTCGGGGATCCCGTGACCTCGGATCCGCTCGGAGCCGAAGCGGGCCATCAACCCGATCACGAGTCCTCCGAAGACGGGCACCCCAAGCGCGAGAACGCCCAGTCGGTTTCCCGCGGGGGACGCAAAGCTCCACGAAAGTCGCCCGTAGTAGAACAGGTTCGTCAGGAGCCCGATCAGGTCGAGGAGGGCGGCCGCCACGATCGCCGCCGCGACGCCGACCGCGACCGCGGCCACGACGAGGTACGCGGTCCGTCGGTCGACCGTGGTAAAGTCCCCGAGCTCCTCGAACGGTCTGGGCCGTTCGATGACCGGCGGGGGCGTCTCGGCGGCCGGACCCGGCGGTTCGGCAGGCGAGGGAGGTTCGGCCGACCCGTCCTCCGTCCCTCGTTCGTGGTCCGGACGGCTCACTTGCGATCCTCCCCCAGTACCCCCCGGAGAACGATCGGGTTCGAGCAGGCCGGGCCCCGCCTCCCCACGACGAGGTTGGCCGCGTCGTCTCGGGGGCGTGGTAGTCGGGCACGGAGGTCATCGAAACCACTGCGGAGCCCCCTCGAGGATCGAGGACGGGAGTCGGGCAACCGCAGCCCGTCGTTCCCGTAGCCCGTCCGGAGGGGAGGACCTCGAGCCGTTTCGCGGGGCCGGAGGACTGTTCGCACTTCGCCGGCCGGCGGCCGTCGGACCCACGCCCGGTCGACGAGGTCCCGCGCGACGAACGGCCGCGAGGGGAGTTCACGGACGCGCGTAATCCGAATCACGTCAGGGCGGCTCCCGACGGCCCGGATCGGAACCGATCGGTCGGGCGAGCCCCTGCGCCAAGGTCCGGGAGGTCTTGGAGCCCTCCGCTAGACGTCTAGCGCCGAGGCGTCGCCGCCTCCCGAAGCGCTCAAGATGGCCCCCTCGCTCGCAACGGAGGTCCGGAACCTCTCCAGGGATCGCACGATGTTGGCAACGGGAGCCCCACCGCGTAGACCGCTCCGGCCGTCGACGCGGGGTCGATCGGCCGAAGGAGGTCGTTCTGCCGTGGTCGAGTGTCGCCTTCGGGTGCGCGGTCGCCGGGAAGCGTGGCTCACCCGGTTCACCCACGCCCACTCGCGAGTCCGAGTCGAGGTGCTCGACCGACTCGAGATGCGTCGAGGCGAGACGATGTTCACCGTGAGGATCTCTCCCGGCGGAGCGGTAGGCTGGCGGTCGAAACTGAAGGCGCTGGCCGGCGTTCGTGCGGTCGAAACGCTCCACGCCTCGGACGCCGAGGAGCTCGACCGGGTCTTCTTCCGAGGACCGACGTACGTGCCGCTGCTCCGCGAGCTCGGGTTGGTCCGCCAGTTCCCGTTTCCCATCGAAGACGGGGTGGCGCACTGGACCGTGGTGGGTCCGTCGGCGAAGGTGAGGGCACTGGCCGGCCGGCTCCGCGCCGCTCGAGAAGCGGCGGAGATCGATCGAGTACGGCCCCACGCGGCCGTCGACCGCTCGGCGGTGCTTACCCCACGCCAGCGCGAGGTGCTCGGTTTCGCGCTTCGGTCCGGCTACTTCGAGGTCCCTCGTCGGATCTCCCTAACGCGGCTCGCGAAGAACGTGGGCGTCGCGACCTCCACGCTCTCGGTCACGCTCGCCGTGATCGAACGGAAGGTGCTCGGCAGCGTTCCGATCCGTGACTGAGGTCTCCGCTGCACGAGGGACCGCGCCCGGACTCGCGAACCGAAGACGTCGTCCTAGAGTTCTGCGCCTCGGAGAGACCGCCCTCCTCGACAGCAGCGTCGGCATCCGCAAGCAGGCCTGGCGCCATGTTCAGGTCGCTCGGCGGCGGCGCCAGACCAGAAACGACGATCGGGGGAGTCTCCCCGAGGTCCGAGTTTCGTCACGGCGGAGGCGCCGAAGATCCGGAGTGCGCTCGGCTTCGACCCAGACCGTCTCCTGCCGGGGTTCGACCTTCCCCCCGGGTCGGGGGGCGAAGGTCGCCGACGGCCGCCCGTGCGGGGTCTCAGGAACTTAGCGCGGGCCCGCGGGCGCGGGGCGGACAGCGCACTCGAGCTTGTCCAGGCAGTTCTTCCAGCCGGCGACGAGACGCTCGTGAATGTGAGGCGCCCCCACGCGGAGCTCGGCCAATCTCTCGTGGACGACGGAGATCTCGGTGGCTCCGTCGCGCCGTGCGCGGAGTCGGACCGTCACCAGGGTGTCGAAAAATTCCCCCTTCTCGGGTTCCGTCCCGACGAACGCCCAGTGGTAGACGAGTTCCCGCGGCGCGTCGATCGTGACGAAGCGGCCCTCAAACTTTCCGGTGCTCACCCCGTGGCGCGAATGCCACACCTCGATGAGGCCGCCCACGCGGGCGTCCACGGCGACCCGGTCGACGTCGAGGTCGTCCGGGGCGATCCATTGACGCATCAGCTCGGGGTCGAGAAAGGCGCGGAAGACTCGGTCGGGAGGGGCATGCAGGACCCTCTCGATCCGGACCGCGACCTCGGGCCTCTCGGGCTCGCTCACGATCTCCTCCGTCTCCTCGCCGGGGGCTCGCGCCGGAGGGCCTCGTCCATGCGGCTCAGCCCCTCCTGCCAGAAGTGCCCGTAGTACGAAAGCCACTCGGACGCCTCGCGCAGCGATCGCCCCTCGATCGAGTACAGGTGCTGGCGGCCCGCCGCGCGGAGGGAGACCACGCCCGAATCCCGGAGGATGCGCAGCTGTTTCGACACGGACGGCTGGGTCATGTGCGTGCGGTGCACCAGGTCGTTGACCGACCGTTCCCCGTCCCGAAGCGCCTCGAGCAGTTGCCTCCGCGACGGTTCCGCCAGAACCCGAAAGACGTCCGTCATCGCCATTTAATGCCTAAACGGATATATGTCCCTCTACGTATCCGTTGCGCCGTCCGGTGCCGGCAGGGAACCACGAGGCTCCGAAAGAGGGGGGGACCGCAGGATGCGAAAAGTCACGGCGAACCTGTACATGACCTTGGACGGCCGCGGCGAGTTCCCGAAGTATCCGGGCTCGGAGCGCTCGACGACGGACGTCAGCGCCCTCTTTCGCCACATGTGGTACGACCGGTTCGACGACGTCACGACGGTCGTGATGGGCCGGCGCTCGTTCTTGGGCCACCAGAAGACGTGGAGCGAGAAGGCGCTCAAGCCCGGCGAGCCGAACTGGCTCCTCGAGTACCGACGCTACCTGGACCGCGTGGAGAAGATCTGCCTCTCTCACCGTCTCACGTCCACCGACTGGGCCAACTCGAGGATCCTGCGCGGAGACCTCGCCCGCGTCCTGGGCAAGCTCAGGCGCGAGAAGGGCGGGAACATCATGCTCGAGGGGGGTCCCGCGGTGGTTCGCGAATGCCTTCGCCGCAATCTCGCCGACGACTACTGGTTCTTCGTCATGCCCGTCGTCTACGGCAAGGGCCCCCGGTACTGGGGGCCGATGAACCCCCAGTGCACGCTCAAGCTCGTGGAGACGAAGCCCGGCGAGGACCGGGAGATCCTGCTGCACTACGAGGCCTACCGGTAGGGCCGGCCCCGGGGGAGACCGCCCGTGGCCCGCCGCATCGGGGGGCGTTCCCGCCGAATCGTGAGGTCGGCCTTGCACCGCCAGGATCCAAGGGCGGGTCGCGCCGGAGCCCGATGAACTCCGGCGCCGATGGGGGGACCAGGTCGCCGCTTCCCCCGCCTACGCGCCGGGGCGCCGGTAGGGGTCGTCTCGGTAGGGAGAGACGTCCCGGCCGGACCGTCACCGTCCCGAACGGGGCGGACGTCCGTTCGTTCGGTCACCGGGGCTAGGCTAGCGGGGAGGGGGCTGTCGCCCCGCCCGCCGGAGGAGCAGCGCGGTGCATCGGCCCATGCGCTCCCGCAGGACCGGCCACGCTGCCGGCGTGTCGGAGGCGTGCCAGTCGACCGAGACGAAGACGAACCAAGGTTCGAAGGCGCCGGCGACCTCGGCGAGAGAAGGTCGATGAGGGGGTCCGAGCGCCGTCCGTACCTCGCGGGGGACCCACGTCAGCAGGACCGCCGCTTGGGGACGCAGCACGCGGGCGAGCTCCCTCGCGTACGGCCCGCGGAGCCGTAGCGGCAGCGAGTGGAAGCATCCGGTGTCGAGCGCCGCATCGAAGCTCGCGCGACGGAAGGGGAGGCGGTCGGCGCTCGCGACGCGCAGGTCGACCTTCGCCCGGGCCCGACGCGCCCGCGTGGCGGCCACGGCGATCGCGGTGGGCGAGACGTCGACCCCGGCGACCGGAAAGCCGCGTCGACTCAGCCAGATGACGTTCGTGCCGCTCCCGCAGCCGACGTCGAGGATCCGAGCCCCGCGCGGAAGCTGCCGCTCCCGGACCGCGCGCACGAGCCAGGGTGAGGGTCTCGCGGAATACCACGGCATGCGACGGTAGTCCTGCCGACGGTACCACTCCTCCCACGCCGTGAACTCGTGCGGTGCCGCCTCCAGGGGTCGAGAGCCGTCGGTCCGTCCGGTCATCGATGCCCCTCCGGACGCAGCCCCGCGCCGACCATCGGCACCTCTTCGAAGCAAGGCGCGTTCGCCGAACGCTGGGGTCCCCGGACGAGCTCCTCCGGTACCGTCGGGGACACCGCTCGAGCGTCCGAGGGGGAGGTCATGCGCGCTCCCGCCGCGGAGAACCCAGGTCGAGCAGTTCGGCCAGGTCCGAGATCGTCTCGTCCGCCTCCTCACGCAGCCGCGCGTTGGCCTCCGCGGAACGCAGGCCGTTGGTCGACACGAACCCGTCGTGGAAGACGGCGCGGGCGAACCCGGCGCGACGTGCCCCGGCGAGCTCGCCGTTGCTGCCGTCCCCGACGAAGATCGCCTCCGAGAGCGGCACGCTCCCCCACCGGGGGACGAGCGCCCGATAGGCCTCCGGGGCCGGCTTGGCGAAACCGACCTCGCACGACATCACCGCCGCGTCGAAGAGGGACGACAGGCTCGACCCCCGCCACGCCCTCACCTCGCGTTCGTCACAGTTGCTCACGACGCCGAGGGTCCACCCCCGGTTCCGCAGCGAGCGGAGCGTGGCCAGGACCGACGCACGGGGCTGGAGGATCGCTCGGTCCGCGTAGCGCCCGAGGAGGTCGGTGACCTCGGTCCAGACGTCGCCCGCCGGCTCGACCCCGACGCGCCGGCAGTACGCCTGGACCCGTTCGGTCACGGTCGGTCGCGTCGCCGTCATCCGGATCGGAAGCTCGGCCGACCAGGCCCGCTCGAACTCCTCGAGCGGCAGGCCCAGCAGGCGGGCGACCTCCCGCGTCCGCACGAAGCTCTTTGGCCGGAAGTCCTCCGGGTCGACGAGCGTGTGGAACAGGTCGAACGCGATGGCCCGCGTCCCCGGGACGCTTCGCACGAAGGACCGTACCGTGGCAGTCCTTTAGCCGCCTCGTGTCGGACGAGGGCTTGAGCCAGGATTGCGGGGGGGGCATTGGCGCCCGGCGGGGGCGGTCGTCGCGCGCCTCCTGGCGAGGCCGTCGCGCACGGGCGCGCCAGGGGTCCCGGTCACCAGGCTTGCCGGCGATCCCGGCTTGGAACGGGAGGATGCCGAGGGCCCTGCGCTCAGAGGTTCGTCCCGGGCGCAGTCTGTTGCATCCGGTAGGCCGGCCTGGACGCTCCCGCGGCTCTCGGGAAGGCCCGGGATCCCGCTCGGGGTCCGCCCGGTCCAAGGTCGCCGACGGCGTCAGCTTTCCGCGCAGTCCAGGACCAGGGCGCCGTTGACCCGTCCCGCCTTCAGGTCAACCAGGGCCTCGTTGGCCCGCTCGAGCGGCCTCCGCTCCACGGTGCTCTCGAGACCGACCCGGCCGGCAAGGTCGAGGAACTCTCGCGCGTCGGCACGGGTGTTCGCCTCGACGCTCACGAGCCTGCGCTCCCCGAAGAGGAGCCGATCATAGTCGATCGACGGGATCGGGCTCAGGTGGATCGCGGCAATCGCGACGGTGGCTCCCTTCTTCACCTGACGGAGGGCCTGCAGCACGACCTCGCCGGCCGGCGCGAAGACGATCGCGGCGTCGAGGTCCGGTTCGGTGGGCTGCGCCTCGCCCGTACGGACGGCTCCGGCAGCCCCGAGCCTCCGCGCCAGCGCGAGGTGCTCGGGGTTACGGGAGTAGGCGACCGTCCGGAACCCCAAGCGTGCGGCGAGCGCGAGGGTCAGGTGGGCCGAGCCTCCGAAGCCGAAGAACCCGATCCGGCCCGACGGAGGCGGGTTCGAGAGCCTGAGCGCACGGTAGCCGATGATCCCCGCGCAGAGCAACGGCGCGAGCCGGTCCGGCTTGCCTGTCGGCAGGCGGAGGGCGTACCGTGCGTCGGCGACGACGTGGTCGGCGTAGCCGCCGTCGACGCTGTAGCCGGTGAACGTCTTTGCGACGCAGAGATTCTCCCTGCCGCTGAGGCAGTAGGCACACGTGCCGCAGGTCCCCTGCAGCCACGGCACCCCTACGATCTCTCCTTGGACCCAGTCGTGCACCTCCGGGCCGGCCTGCTCGACCGTCCCGACGACCTCGTGGCCCGGCACGATCGTCGGGCGGAGCGGGACGAGGTCGCCCTCGACGACATGGAGGTCAGTTCGACAGACGCCGCAGTGGAGCACGCGCACCAGGAGCTGATGCGCCCCCGGTCGGGGAACGGGGCGTTCCTCCATCACGAGAGGGGCCGACTCGACGGGCCGTGGCCCGTGGAGGACCATGGTGCGCATCCGCTTCGACCCTCGCACCCCGCCGAGGGGACCGGTCGGCGGGCCTCCCCGACCACGGGACGCACGCGGATAACGTTCGGAGGGGGCAGGTCTCCTTCGATTCGCCGGCCCGGGAGCGCGCTCCGCGGCCGCTCCGGGCTTCCGGGGCCTCCCCGGCCGACCCGGCTCCGTTCGCGACAACCCTCAAGTAAGGCGAGGCGAGTCCTTGCCCGACCACCGTGCCGGACCGCGAAGAGAACCCGGAGGGCGAACGCGAACCGGGGAACGAGGGGCCGGCGGACCTTGCTCGGCGCATCGAGGAGGAGCTCGACCTGCTCTCCCGGAACGTCGACATCCTCGAGCGCCTCGCAAAGAGCCCTCCGATCGGGATCATCCGCCTGAGCGAGGCGATGCGCTTGCCTATCCACAAGACTCGCTACTCGCTGCACCTGCTCGAGCGCGAGGGCGTGATCCAGCCGAGCGCGGACGGCGCCGTCGTCACGGACCGCGCCCGCGAGTTCTGGGTCTCGCTCAATCGCTCGCTGGCCAGGATGTCCGAGCTGATCGAGCACCTGAAGGCTCGCGCCGCCGAGCACGAGAGCCGCGCACCTTCGGGCCGGAAAGGCTATTAGACCGATGCCGGCTCGGACGCGCCGGTGCCGCCGTAGCTCAGCGGCAGAGCGATCGGCTGTTAACCGAAAGGTCAGCGGTTCGAAAGGTCCGCGGCGCGCCGCCGCGCACCCCAAACTCCGCTCGGCGGCGCCTCTCGGGCATCGACGGCGGGCCCGTAGCTTAGCCCGGCTCAGAGCGACCGGCTCATAACCGGTCGGTCGACGGTTCAAATCCGTCCGGGCCCATCCGGCGGCGCGCCGCCGGCACGAACGCAGAGAACGCCGGGATCTCGACTTCTCTGTCCCGACGGGGTCCGACCCGACGTACCCCGTAAGCTCGTTCGTCCGCCGGAGGATCCCGACCCGCGACGAACACCGTTGCCAAGATCGGCCGAACGGACCTAAAGAGTCGCGCGAGGCATCGCCGTCGGGTCGGGAGGCTCGCGACGACGCTCCTGGAGGACGGGATCTTCGCGGCCACGTTCGGCGCGATCGTGGTTCGCCAGATCGCGGGCC
The DNA here is from genome assembly GCA_030037035.1 of Thermoplasmata archaeon. Taxonomy (GTDB): domain Archaea; phylum Thermoplasmatota; class Thermoplasmata; order Lutacidiplasmatales; family UBA184; genus Lutacidiplasma. Next base: position 9,122 of record JASHSA010000156.1, on the reverse strand, counting down.
GCGGACCTCCGATCTGGTCGATCCTCGTCGGCGGGAGCGCGGCGACGGTCGCGACCGGCGTCCTTACTGCCGCCGGGGCAGGATCGGCGATCGCGGCGGGACTACCGGTCCTCCTTTTCCTCCTCGGACTCTTCGTCCTCTCTCAGGCGATCGAAGACTCCGGAGCGCTCGATCATCTCGCGCAGTGGCTTCTCGGCCGAACCCGCCGACCGGCGGACCTTCCGCTCGTCCTGTTCGTCGGGATCGGCCTCGTCTCTGCCTTCGTCGTCAACGATGCGCTGGTGCTGCTCGGGGTCCCGCTCCTGATCGGCCTTGCGTCTCGGACGCGTGCCCGGCCCGAATCGCTCCTGCTCGTCCTCGCGTTCTCCGTGACCGTAGGGAGTCTGCTGACGCCGTTCGGGAATCCGCAGAACCTGCTCGTCGCGGTGGCGAGCGGCGTCTCCTCTCCGGTGACGACCTTCTTCCGGTACCTCGCGATCCCGACGGCGATCAACCTCGTCTGCGGCGGCCTGCTCCTTCGCTGGGCCTACCGGCGGGACATGCCGGCCGACGTCGGGGAGTTCTCGCGCCTTCGAGCGGCCGCGCCGTCCCTTCTGCCGCCGGGGAGCTGGGGCCCCCGGCTCCGGGCCCACCCGGTGCTCGCGGTGTTCCCGGCGACGATGATCGTCCTCGTCGGCGGGGACCTTCTGCACGCGGCGACGTCGGTCCCCGAACTGCCGGTCTGGTCGGTCGCGATCGCCGGCGCGGCCCTGGTGCTGCTCGTGACGCCTCATCGGGTACGGGTCGCCCGACACGTGAACTGGACGATCCTCGTCCTCTTCGCCGGTCTCTTCGTCGTCGTCCAGGGGGCCGTGACCGGGGGCATCGTCGGCGTGATCGAATCGTACTTCGTGGTTCCCGGTCCGGGTCACGCCGGCGCCGCCGTCGGCGCGATCGCGGGCACGGCGGTCGTCGGTTCCCAGCTCGTGAGCAACGTGCCCTGGGTCGCCCTGCAGATCCCCGTGCTCCAGGGTCTTGGCTACGGAGCCTCCACGCCCGTCGTCTGGATGGCCCTCGCGGCCGGCAGCACGCTCGCCGGGAACCTGACGTTCCTGGGCGCGGCCAGCAACCTGATCGTCGTCGAGGCGGCGGAGCGCCGCGGCATCGCGATCCGGTTGACCGACTTCATGAAGGTCGGGCTTCCGCTCACGGCGCTGACCGTGGCGGTCCTGGTCGGATGTCTCTGGATCGGGCTGTAGGACCGCCGGCGCCGTCCGGCCGCTCCTGCCCGGTCGGCCGACGATCCGAGTCCGTCCGGGCCCTCGCGGGCTACCCGACGTCGGAGGGGTTAGCCGGCTACCCTCGCGAGGACCTTCAGGGCCGTGAGCGTGACGAGCTTGCTGGGCGACCCCGGCGATTCCAGCCGAAGGGGGATCGGGCGCGCGGAGGGATGCCGGGCATACCAGGCGGCCAGCGTCCCCTCGACGTCCGGGTGGACGGCATCGAGGTTCCAGCGTCCGTCGCGGCGGCGTCGCTTCTCGAGGTGGGCGAGGGCGTACCGCAGGCGGCGGTCGTCGCCGTAGCCGAGCGCCGTCAGCAGGTCGAGCCCGACGAGCAGATCGTAGTAGTAATGGACCGGCGCGTGGAACCGGAGCCAGGGCGGGTACGGCGCGCCCTGGCGGTAGAGCTCCCGTTCGAGGTAGAACTCGGCGCCCCGTTCGATGACCCGCTGCATCTCGGCGCTCCGCTTGGGGCGCGGGTAGGCCGCGAGGGCGCTCAATCCCTCCCACGAGTCCAGGTTGCGGCCGCGACCCCAGCACGACCAGCCGCCCTTCGGGTCGGCGGTCCCGACCAGCCAGTCGAGGCTCTTTCGCACGCGCGGGTCCTCCCCGTAGCCGAAGCGGATCAGGGCGCGGGCCATGTTCCCGACGACGCAATGGTGGCCGGTCCCCTTCGAGTTGCCGCCGACGCCGCCTCCCTTCAGCGGAAAGCGTCGCATCCAGAGCTCGCACGACGCGGCGATCGCGGGGTCGTCGCGCCGGAGCCCGAGCTCCGAGAGGGCGAGCATCCGCCAGTTCGTCGCGACGTATTTCGGGGTGTAGAGGCTCTGCTCGTTCACCCACCAGCCGGCGGGGTCGCGGCCGTCCAGGAGCTCCGACGCGAAGCCGGTCTCGGGGAGCCGCGCGCGGGCCTCGACGACCTCGGGGTCCGTCGGAGAACGGTCGAGGAGCTCGGTGAGCGTCCGGTATCGCATCGCCGGCTGCGACGTCTGGAGCAACCAGTCGAGTACCGCCCGGGACGGCCCTCGCGAGCGCGAACCCCCGGCACGGGCCACCCCCGAGCAGGGCCGGAGGCGAAGATAGCCCCCGCCTCCGTAGACGCCGTAGGGCAGGCCCCGCGCGCCGAGCTAAAGAGACGAGATCCCCTCCGGCCGCGGTGCACTCCGGCGACGCCGACGGCGACACGGCGAAGACGCTGGTCCTCGTCGGCCTCATCCTCGACCTCGTCGGCGAGGTGATCCTCTTCGGTCTCGGGGTGCTGTTCCTGGCCGTCCCGATCCTCGGGACCCTGGTCCTGGGCCTCGCGGTGATCGGTTTCCTCTGGATCGCCCTCGTCTACTTTTACTCCTACGACCGGATCGCCGGCGGCGACTACGAGGGAGCGAGGACGCCGACGCTCGTCTTCGCGATCCTGTCGCTCGTGACCTTAGCGCTCGTGCCGGGGATCCTGTTCCTGATCGCCTACATCAAGCTCGGCGACGCGCTGAAGGGCGAGGCCGCCTACTACGCCTGGGGGCAGCCCGCTCCGCTCGTCTTTCCGGCCCCGCTTTCCGGAGGGAGCCGTTACTGCACCTACTGCGGTCGACCGAGCCCCGCGAGCAGCGCGTTCTGCGCAGGCTGTGGCGCCCGGATGACCGGCGCTCCCTGAACTCCGCGGACGGCGGGGAGAACGCTCGAAGAGAAGGGCGGAAAAGGTTGGAGAGCGCGGCCTAGCCGCACCCGCAGCCGCCGGATCCGCACCCGCACCCGCCGCCCTCGCCCGCGCTCGGCGGGGCCGGGGCGTTCGGGTTGGTGATCTTGAAGCCGGAGGCGCTCAGGTCCTGGACGTAGTCGATCGTCGCGCCCTTCAGCATCTCGGCGCTGAGGTCGTCGACGACGATCGAGAACCCATCGACGGGGATCACCTGGTCGCCGTTGCGGGGACGGTCGAACGCCATCCCGAACGACGGGCCCCCGCCGCCCCCGCTGCCGCATCCGCACCCTCCGGAGCCGCAGCCGCCGGAGCCGCAGCCCCCGCCGCCCCCGCCCGCCTGAAGGTAGACGCGCACCGCGGTCCCGGGCTTCTGGCCCTTGATGAGCTCCCGGACCTGGTCCTGCGCTTCCCGAGTTACGTTGACTTGTATCGCACTGCTATCGCTCATGCCTGGGGCCCTCCTCCGCTACCCCGACCGTAAGACGCCCGTCGGACTATAAAGCGCCGCGCGTCGGCCCGTCAGGCCGAGAACGACTTGCCGCACGAGCAGGTCGCCTTCGCGTTCGGGTTGACGATCTTGAATCCGGACTGCTCGAGCCCGAGCAGGAAGTCGACCTTCAGCCCGTCCAGGAGCGGAGCGCTCGCGCGGTCGACCACGACCGTGAGCTTCCCGTCGCGGAAGGCGACCTCGTCGCCGCTCTCCTGGTGGTCGAAGCTCATCCCGTAGGTGAGGCCGGAGCAGCCGCCCCCCTGCACGTAGAGCCGCAGCGCCGAACCGGGCTTCTGCTGGCGGTCCATGATCTTCAGGACCTGGTCGCGGGCCGCCGGCGTGACCTCCACGGAGACCATCGTTCCCTCCGCAGAACTAGCGCGGCGGGGGCTTAAGAAGCTGGTTCCCCCGGCGCCACCGTCCGCACGGCCCGTTATGTACGCCGGCGCCTCGGCGGGACGTGTGCCGGCTGTTCGGCCAGCTGACGGCGAAGGACGAGCCGGCGGAACCGTGGCTCGTCCGTAGCGACCGCTCCCTCCTCGCCCAGGCGAACGCCTCTCCGCAGACCGCCCAGCGGGACGGCTGGGGGATCGGATGGTTCACCTCCACCGGTCGCCCGCACGTCCAGAAGGGGACGCGGGGGGCGTTCGAGGAGCGTGAGCGCGACGGGTTCACCGCCGCCGCCCGAGCGAGCCTCCCTCCGCTCGTGATCGGTCACCTTCGCCACGCGAGCAACCCCCTCGGATTGCCCCCCGAGCGTCTGATCGGCCTCGAGAACTCCCAGCCGTTCGACACGCATCGCGTCCTCTTCGCCCACAACGGGGCGATCCCGTTCCCGACCGAGACCCGGCCCCTCCTCGGCGTGCACGAGCCCCAGCTCCAGGGGGTCAACGACAGCGAGGTGCTGTTCTGGCTCCTCGTCCGGAACACCGAGGAGCACGACGACCCGCTCCGCGGCTACGTCCACACGGTCGACGACCTCGTCCGAGTCCGGATCGGCCTCGGCCGGCCGAAGATCCCCCCGTTCTCCGGGCTCAACGTCCTGTTCGCCCCGGGACCCGCGGAGCTGTGGGCGTTCTGCCTGTGGACCGGCGACCACGGCGAGGGGTTGCTCGACCCGAGCCGCCGCTACTACGAGATGGCCTACCACGCCGCCCCGCACCGCGTGATCGTCGGCAGCGAGCCGTTCGACGGCGAGCGGGAGTTCTGGACGAGCCTTGCCTCCGGGGAGTACCTCCACGCGATCCGCTCGAACGGCCACGTCGAGGTCGTCCGGGGGCGGATCCCCCTCCCGTCGGGCCTCGACCTCGGGCCGACCCCGACGTAGCCGGGCGGGGCCGCCGGGATGCGCGCGGGTACGCCGGCGCCCAGCGAGATGCTCTCCGGCCCGGACCTCGGCGCCGGCTACCTTCACCAGCTCTCGATCGACCGCCTTGGGGAGGCGACCTCGTTCACGCACCACGCCCAGGACGGGGGCGAGGACGCCGGAGGCCCCCCGAAAGGGGACGTCGGGCTCCTCGGCTTCGTCCACCCCCCGTCGTCGTGCATGTTCGGCGGCCCGCGCTGCTGGCATCGTCGCTTCGTGCTGCCGTTCGCCGCCGCCCCCCGGGTCCGGGCCGCCTACCAGCGGCACCGTTTCGTCCTCGAGACGATGCTCGAGCAGGTCCACGGGCGCGGCGCGGCCGACTGGACCGGGGCCCTCCGCGAGCTCGTCTCGAGGATCGCGGCGCCGATGCGCGACGCGGGGCTCGAGTGGTACGTCGCCGGCTCGGCGGCGGTCGCCCTCGCCGGCGGCGGCGGGACGCCGCGCGACCTCGACCTCGGGACGACGCGGGCGGGGGTCGACCGGCTCGGGGAACTGCTGCGGGAGTACGTCATCGAGCCGGTCGCCCCGACCGACTGGCCTCCGGAGCGGCTCGTGCTCGGCGGACGGGCGTTCGTCGGGAGTCCGAAGGCCGGCGCCCGGGTGGAGTGGGCCGTGCCGCTCGAGCCGAGGCCCCCGCATCCTTTCGAAGAGTTCGCGACGGTCGCCGGGGTGACCCGCACGGTCGCGGTCCGCTTCGAGGGCCTCGAGCTCCGCGCGAGCCGGCCCGAGTACGCGCTGGTCCGCGCCGCGACGCGCGGAACGCAGGACGGCGTCCGGCGGTCGCTGGCGGCGATCCGGCGGCTCGGCGCCGACGCCGAGCTCCTCGACCGCCTTCTCGCCCGGTCGCGCCTCTCGGAGGAACAGCGGAGCGCCCTCCGCGCCGAGGCGGTCGAAGGCGCCCGCGACGCCCGTCCCCCCGCTGCGAGTGAAGACGCAGCTTCTTAGGCCGAGCGCGGAAAGCGTGTCGGCATGCTCGCTCCCCCGGTCGCCGTCCCGACCGAGCACCTGACGCCGCACGACCTGGTCGCCTACTTTCGCTGCCCCCACGAGATGGAGCTCGAACGGGCCCGGCGTCACCGTGACGTCCACGGAAGCCTCGGAGCGGTGCGCACCCCCTCGGACGTCGTGCCCCTGCGTCACTCGCCGCTCCTCCCCCCGCCGCTCGGCGCGGTGCGGGTGAACCAGGGCCGCCTCGCGTTCGCGCCGTCCGACCGGCTCGTCTACGAGGACGACGGCGAGGACGACCTTCCGGTCCTCTTCGCCCCCGAGCAGGTCGCCCTGGACGCGCGGTTCCGCACGGCCACGGAGAACCTGGTCGACCTCTCGCTCGGGTTCGCGGGCCGGCCCGACCTCGTCATCGCGCTCGCCGGCCAGCAGCTCGTCCCGCTCGAGTACAAGGCGACGCACCTGTTCGTCGGCTACCACGAGGCGCACGGGAGGCTCTTCGACACGGTCCAGGCGATCGCGCAGTGCCGTCTGGTCGAGGCGAGCTTCGGCCGCCGGCCCCCGTACGGGATCGTCCTCTACGGGGACGCCGCCGGCGACGGGCTCCACGAGGGCTGGGTCGAGGTCCCGTACGGGGACGCCGAGGCCGGTTGGCTGCGCTACGCCCTCGCCCAGGTGCGGGGCGACCCGCTGCGGGCGCCGGTTCCGGCCGAGCGCAACTGCGGCGGCTGCGAGCCGAACTCGGAGGGGCTCTGTCGGTTCGCGGCGAGCCGCTACGAGGGACCGCACCACCGCGCGTGGGCGGCGGGCCTCCGGCGCTGAGCCGCCCGGAACGACCGCCGGGAGGTCCCGGTCAGAGCACGATCGCCACCGCGAGCCCGTCGTAGCCCTTCACGCCGACGGTCTGGACGACCGTGGCGAGGAGGCGGGGATCGGCGGCGATCACTTCGGCCATCCGCCTCACCCCGAGGACGCTCGGGTCCGAGCTCCCGGCCTCCACGACGTCCCCGCGGCGCACGACGTTGTCGGCGACGAGGAGGGTTCCCGGACGAGAGAGCCGCACCGAGGCTTCGAGGTAGCCGGGATAGCCGGCCTTGTCTGCGTCGATGAAGACCATGTCGAACGGGGGTACGGCCTCCCGGAGGAGCGCGGCCAGGGAGTCGGACGCCGGCCCGAGGCGGATCTCGACCCGGTCGCTCACGCCGGCCCGGACGAGGTTCGCGCGGGCGACCTCGGCGTGTCTCGGCTCCAGCTCGAGCGTGAGCAGTCGGCCCTCCGGCGGGAGCGCTCGGGCCATCCAGGTCGTGCTGTAGCCCCCGAGGGTCCCGACCTCGAGGATCCTCCGGGCGCGGCAGGCGCGCGCCAGCAGGTGGAGGAGCTTTCCTTGGAGCGGCGAGACCTGGATCGACGGGAGCCCGGCCGCCTCGGCGGCCCGCAACCCGGCGTCGAGCGCGGCGTCCGAGTCCCCGAGGAGGGTTCCGAAGTAGCGGTCGACGGCGCCCCAGCGGGCGAGATCCTCCGGCTCGGACGGGCGTTGCGGCATGGGCGCGCGAGGCGGACCGGCTATTGGGGGTTCCGGGGTCGGGACCGGCGCACGCGGAGCGCGGCGTGCCGTCGACGCGCCGCTCCCGACCCCGCCGGAGGGACTCGGCGCCGCGGAAGCAAGCCCTTAATAGACCGACCTTCTACAAGGCGGAGCCGCGCCACGGCGCCGCTGTTCGGTCGGCACATGCACCCGCAGAGGCCGGGGCCTCTCCGGGGAAGGGCGAGGGTCCGACCGCCCCTGGCGGAAGGGCCGATGACGCCGATCACACGCGTTCTGGACGCTTGTCGAGCGTAATCAGTGTAGCTGACTCCTGTCAGCTGGGGAATGGCTAGGCTCGGGCGCCGACGAAGGTCGTGCCAAGCTGCGATAAGCGGTGGGTAGGCGCAAGGAACCCGTGATCCACCGATCACCTAATCGGAACTCCGGTCCCGTAAGGGACATTCCGAAAGGAAGGGGAACCCCCCGAAGTAAAGCATTCTAGTAGGGGGAGGACAAGAAATCAACCGAGATGCCGTTAGTAAAGGCGATCGAAAACGGCAGAGGACAAACCGAATCCCCGCCCGAAGAGGGCGGGGAGATGTGGAGTCGTGGACCTCCGTACTCGCGGACTTTCCAAGCCGAACGTGCCTGGAACGACGGACCGCAGAGGGTGAAAGTCCCGTAGGCGAACGAAAGAGGCGAGATTGGAGGTATCCCGAGTACCGTGCGTTGGATATCGCGCGGGAAGCCGGGAGGTACAGTCTTCCGATCCTAAATACGTCCCGAGACCGATAGTGCATTAGTAGCGCGAGCGAACGCTGAAAAGTACCTCGGAAGGGAGGTGAAAAGAGCCTGAAACCAGCTGACGATAAGCCGCACGTGGTCCCTAAGGAACGAAGCGGCCGAGAGGCCGTGGACACAGGATCCGTGCGTCCGTTTTGAATAACGGGCCAGGGAGTTTCGATCTATGGCGAGGCTAAGGCCCACACGGCCGAAGCCGCAGGGAAACCGACAGTCCGCAACCCCGCAAGGGGCGAGGGACGGGGTGCGCTCGCCCGAAGTCATAGGTGGAAGACCCGAAGCCAATCGATCTAAGCGTGGGTAGGTTGAAGCCTGTCGAAAGGTAGGTGGAGGACCGAACCGGTGTTGACGTGCAAATCACTCGGATGACCTGTGCTTAGGGGTGAAAGGCCAATCTAGACTGGGAATGGCTGGTTCCTCCTGAAACTACTCGCAGGTAGGTCTCGGCCGAGCCGGCGCGGGATGTAGAGCACCGATTATGGGAAGCGGGACCGAAAGGTCTCGGCCTGTTGTCGAACTCCGAAGTTCCGTGCAGCGTAGACGCCGGGAGTGAGCGCGGCAGGGGTAAGCCCGCCGTGCGAAAGGGAATGCAACCCAGCCTCGTATTAAGGGCCCAAAGTGCCGGTTCAGTGTTATGCAAAGGGCGTCCGTGTTCGAAGACAACTGGGAGGTGGGCTCAGAAGCAGCCATCCTTCAAAGAGTGCGTAACAGCTCACCAGTCGAGGGCATGGGCACCGAAAACGGACGGGGCTAAACCGGCCCCCGATATACGGGCACGCCGCCCATCGGCGGCGATTGTGTAAGGAGGCGTGGTGCTCGGGTAGAAGTAGGGGCGTGAGCTCCTATGGACCGGGTTCCATCGAAAATCCTGGGAGGAGTAGCAGCAAAGACGGGTGAGAATCCCGTCCGCCGTAGGGGCCAGGGTTCCACGGCAACGATCATCCGCCGTGGGTTAGTCGAGCCTAAGCGAGTCCTTAATCGGCACTCGCGAACGGAAACACAGTTAATATTCTGTGACCCCAAGGTCAAAGCGTCCTCGAGGA
>JASHSA010000155.1 GCA_030037035.1 Thermoplasmata archaeon | reverse complement strand
GGGGAAGGATCACGTTCGGCCCCGCTCCCGCAGCCTCCTCCGAGTCCACGATCGCCTGGATCGCGGAGCCGTTGTCCGGGATCGGCGCCGGCTCTCCGGGGGCGCTGTAGATGGCCGGTCCCTGGGAAACCGCCGGGGAGTCTCCCGATTCCGTGAGGTTAGCGGCGTCTGCGCTGGGCGCGGCCGGAGGAACGGTGGCACGAGCCGCCGGCAGCCCAACCGCCGGGCTCGCGAGGATCGCCGCGGATGCCAGCGTCGCCGCGAGCGTGAGCGCCGCCGCCCAGCGGGGCTCCATGGTAAGAAAGGGTCAACCCCCGCCCCTCGATAACGGCTTCGAGACTGGCGATGCGCCTTTCGAGTTCGACCCCGACCCCTCCTAGGCTGCCAGGACGGATCGGGCCGAGGAAAGTGAGCCGATAGGCATCCGCAGCTAGCGTCGGCTCGCGGCCCACGCAGGAGCCGGAACGAGCGCCAGGAGCCGGTCGCAGGTCGGTTCGAGCTGCTGGGGAGGGGAACGCCGAGAGCGCGGCCGTGGGCGGGGCGCTCCCTCGACGGCGGAACGCCCGATGATCGAGACGTTCCGCCTCACCGAGCGGGCGGCTTGTACTTTCCGCTGAGGGCGGAAGAGACCGTAGGAAGCTGGGTGAGAGGGAGGCTATCTCCCGACTTCCAGAACGACCCCTCGGGGGCCTTCTCGCAGGTGAGCGCCCCGGACTGCCAGTCGCCCGTCGCCGTCGTGACGATCTGGAACACGAGGTCGGCCCCGAAGCGCCGCTTGGTCGGCTTGAGCGTGGAGAAGAACGGGGTGATCCTGGCGGTCTGGAACGCGCGGACGACCGTCAGGACCGCCTTGGGGCTCTCCGGCCAGAGCGCGTCGACCCGGTCGACGTTGGCGATCGCCATCACCTTTCGGTCGCCGCCGGAGCTCGGATCGCTCCTGGGCGCTGCGGCGCGCGGGGACGCGCTCATCGCGCGCGTGATCGCCTCGGGGGACGGGTCCCGAAGGAAGGAGATCACGGCGAACTCGGCCGACGGGGGACCCGCGGTGGGCGTCGGGTCCAGCAGATCTCCCAGGTGGAAGAGGCGGTCTCCCGCGATCCAGCCGAGGTCGGCCGGGCCCCGTTCGCCGGGCTCCGGCGTTCGGCCGCGGATCTCGACCCAGAACGGCTCCGGGGTCGCCGCCAGGGCGAGGCCGAAGAGGACTCGGTTCAGGGTGTTCCTAGAACCGGTGCCCCAGACGAGGACGACCGTAGGGGCCGTTCGGAGTTCGCGGAAGTCGCAGCGGGGATCCTGCGCACTCACGGCCGGGCCCGGCCTGCTAGCTTGGCCCTGGGGCTTAAGGGTTCGTCGTGACAGCAGCACCCTCGAGCCGGCCTCGGTGTCCGTGCGACCTGCGAACGCCACTGCATCCGGCCCCTGGGGGCGCTGCGCCCCCGCTCGGCGGAGCCGCCCTCCGTTCTCGCCCGGTCGGCTCGACCCCGGCGGACTCTAGCCCAGCGCTGCCCGCGCCGGAGGGCCGTCGGCTCGCCTCGAGCTCTTAACGCGCGCCGTGCTCGGGGTGCGCCGAGCGCTCCCATGAAAGCCGAGATGAGCGTGATGCTGAACGTCAAGGACGTCGAGCGGTCCCTGAAGTTCTACCGGGCGCTCGGCTTCGATACCCGCTGGGAGACGAAGGGCGACGACGGCCGCCTGGCCTACGCAGGGGTGGGGATCGGCGACGCGGTCATCGCCCTCGGACGGATCCCCAAGGATCGCACTGCGATGGCCAAGGACTACGCGGACTGGGTCAGCACTCCGCTCGGGGCCGGGGTGATGGTCACCATCGAGCTGGACGGGGTCGAGAAGATCTACGACCTGGCGAAGGCCGCCAAGGTGCCGATCGACTCCCCACTCTCGGAGCGCCTCTACGGGACCGCGTTCATGGTCGACGACCCGGACGGTTACGTCGTGCGCTTCCTTCGACCGAAGGGTGTGTACGCCTGAACTGGGTCGAGCGGCGTGGTTCCGCGCTCCACGGGGTGCGGCTCCGTACGAGATCGAAGCTCTCTCGAGCGTCGACGGGGACCGGCAAAGCCTGCTCCGCGCGGGATCGACCTCGCGCCGGCGACACCCCAGTGGCGTCCTTGCCGAGCGTCGCCTCAACGGCGGGACCCGGAGCTGCGCTCGAGCCCTAGGTGACGACTGAGTTTCGTCAGCCCCGACCGCATCGCCTCCGCGTCGAGGCCGATGTAGTGCACGGTCATTTCCATCGACGCGTGGCCGAACAGGTTCTTCAGCTGGACCAGGTCCATGCCGGCCTCGTGGGAGAGGCGTCCGAACGTCCGTCGCAGGTCGTGATGCGACACCTTCACTCCGGAGCGTGCGAGGCCCGAGGCGACGACCGCCTTCCGCAGAAGGTAGTCCGCCCCGGATCGGGAGTAGGGGAAGAGGCGGTCCGCGGGGGCGAGACCCAGCGTCCTCGGACGCAACAGTCGGGCGACGAGCGGATGCAGCGGGATCTTCCGCCACTTGCCGCCGTCCCGCCCTTTCCCGAGCACCCGGACGCAGCCTTCGCCGACGAGGATGTCCTGAGCACGCAGCCGGAGCACCTCGACCCGCCGCAGTCCGTTGAGCGCTTCGAGCGCCACGAGCAGTCGAGGCAAGCCCCGGCTTCTGCGCAGCAGGCGCAGGAGCTGTTCCCTCGTCAGCCAGCGACGCCGGCTCGGCTGCCCCGCGGGGAGGCGCCAGAGATGCCGACTTCGTGCCAGCGGGCAGCCCGCCCAGCCCAGGAACTGACGGAGCGCCGCATGGTGCAGGGCTAGGGTCGACCTCTCCCAGCCCGACCGATCGCGGAGGCTCTGGAGGTAATCTTGACCCAGGTCCTCCGGCCGTGAGACCGTTCGTCCGGCGAGCGCCCCCTCCAGTCGCGGCACCCTGCAGAGCTCCCAGCGCATCCGACGCAGCCAGGCCTCGCCGACGGGGGCCTCGACCCTCTTCCAGGCGAGGAATCGCTCCACCTGCGTGGCCCAGGCACGCTGGCCGTCGGCCCGTGCCGGGTCGGCGCCGGTCGCTGGACCGGTGTCCTCGCCGCGACCCCGGCGGCGTGGGACGGCGGAGATCTCAGCCCGGCCTGTCTGGAGCCGCTCCACCGCGCGCGCGAGGCGGGTACCGTGAGTTCAACCGTCCGGTAGGGCCGAGCGGTGAACGCCGACCTCGAACGTGGGCGGCACGCGACCGCCGAAGCGTCCTCGGGTAGCTCCCTGCGACCGGACCCCCCCAAGTGCGGGGAGGGTCCGCCGGGACCCGCTCGATAGAACCACGTGCGACGCACGCCTGGCGAGAACGAACGTCGGCGATCCCGTCGTCAGTGCCGGTCGAGAAGACCGAGGCCCGCGAGCATCTGACGCGCCGCCTCCTCGACCTTCGGTACCGGCCCGAACAGCTCGGCCTGGCGGCGCGTGTCGGCGACGTACTTGCCCGTTTGGAAGAACCGGAACATCGCGGCCATGTCGTCGTTCACGCCTCCCCGTCCGCCCTGCATCGGGGCGAGCTGCACGGGGCGGCCGAGCAGCGTTCCGATCACCTCCGCGTACTCCGGACCGGAAAGGGGCCGGTCCGACCCCAGGTCGATCCGTTCTCCGACCGCACGGGGCTCGTCGACCGCCATCGCGATCGCGCGCGCGACCTCGCGGGGCGCGATGTAGGTGATGCGGATCCCCGCGGGGGTCATCCCGAAGACCTGCCCCGCCTCGAGCCCCTGCCGCACCCGCTGACCGAACCCTCCCTCGGGAGCATACAGGAAGGCGCCGGGCCGAAGGGCCACGAACGGTACCCCCTGCCGTGCGAGGTGGTCCTCGGTCTCTTTCTTCGCCCAGAAGTGCGGAACGTCCCGAGCCTGGTCGCACGCCAGGATGCTCAGGAGCACGAACCGGGGAACGCCGGCGTCCTTCGCCGCGTCGACCAGGTTGCGGTTCCCCTCCCGGTCCGTCCGGAGCGAGTCTCCCTCGCGTCGCTGGGAGTAGCCGATCGCGGTGGTGACGACGCTCGAGACGCCCGCGACCGCCGAGCGCAGCGACGCCGGTTCCAGGAGGTCCCCTCGAACGACCTCGACCGCGCTCGGGAGCCTCGAGGCGTCGCTCCCCGGACGAACGAGGGCGCGCACGCGCTTCCCCCGCGAAAGCAGCTCCTGAACGACCAGACCGCCCAGGTGGCCGGTGGCGCCGACCTGCAGGACCGGTCGACCGTCCGCGCTCCCGTCAGCTCTCGGCATGCCGGGGCAGACTACCCTTGGCGTATATTGACCGACGG
>JASHSA010000154.1 GCA_030037035.1 Thermoplasmata archaeon | reverse complement strand
AGCCTCCGAAGCCCGCCGGGGATTCGACCGGGGAGGGAGCCTCTGACGGAGGCGGCGCCGCCGCAGCGAACGGGGCCCGAGCGGGTCCGGTCGGGGGTGGCGTTCGCCGGACTCCCGGCTGCTCCGGGTACGCCGGGGGGAGCGGAGGGGCCCCGGGGAGATCCAGCCTAGGGCGACTCGCAGTCACGGCGGGGGCCACCGGCGCGACGAACTTCTCGAAGAACGCCCGAGAGGACGGGGCGATCGCGTCCGCCAGCTCCCCCTCCTCCAGGGTGCGGTGGTGGGTGGCGAGCCCGCGGGTCCGGAAGCGGACGATCCGACCATGGGCGTCCGGCGAGACCAGGAAGAACTCCGACGCTCCGAGGCCGGGCAGGGTCGCCAGGATCCGCTCGGTGTGGACGGGGTCGACCGACTCGACGAGCTTCTCGACGCGGGCGATGTCCTGGGGCATCACCAGCCGCCCCAGGCACCAGGTGTTGACCTGGCCGAGCGCCTTGTAGTCGACGTCGGTGATGCTCTGGGTCGCGGCGAGGAGCGAAACGCCATACTTGCGGGCCTGTCGGAACAGCAGGGCGTAGGCCTGCTTCGGCGGAGGGTTGCGCGGGTAGGGCGGGATGTACGGGGCGATCTCGTCGACGTAGAGGAGCAGCTGAACGTCGTTGGACGGATGCTTGAGCATCCAGAGGTAGACCTCGCGGAGCAGCGCGGTCAGGAAGAACTGCTTGTCCGCCTCGGACGTGAGGGTGTTGAGATAGACGACGTTCACCGGCACCTTGCCGTCCCGACGGTCGAGCAGCACCCCGAGGTCGAGCTTGACCCCCATCTCGAACAGGAGCGACGACGCGCCGACCGTGAGGTACTTCAGCTTGCGTGCCAGCTCCTCAGCGTCCTTCTTGACGATCAGCTCGGCGAGGCGATCGTCGAGCCCGGGGGGCGGGTCGAGGATGATCCGTGCGAGCTCGGAGAGGTCCTTCGGGGGGGCCCCCTGCTGGAGGCTGTAGTCCATCACCGAGAAGAGGCCGGCGCGTGCCGCCTTCCCCGGCGGGCTGTTCAGGTCGTAGCCGAGGATCGCCGCCAGCGAGGCTGCCGTCATGTCGATCGCCAGGACGACCTCCTCCCGGGGAACGTCGAGTCCGGGGAACCGCAGCGGGTTCACCGAGAGCGGGATCCCCTTCGTGCTCGCGGGAGTGAACACCGCGACGCGGGCCTTGTCGAGGAACTCCTGCTGGAGCTGGAGCGGGGTCCCGCGCTGGGCGAGGCTGGCAGCGTCCTCTGGGAGCGTGAGCGACGCGACATCGCCTTGGGGGTCGACCGCGATGACCGGAATCCCGTTGCGAACGGCCTCCTCGACCAGAACCTTGCAGAGGACCGTCTTCCCGGAACCCGAAGAGCCGAGCACCGCAACGTGGCGCCGCAGGGTATCGACGGTCCACTCGAACTGCGTCCCCGTCGCCGCGTCCGTCCCGACCGATAGCGGCACCCCCTCCCCCTCCTCGCGGCCCCTCGCTCCGTCGAGGAAGGAGGGGGAGGATTCCGGGCGTATAGAGGTTTGGACGCGAAAATCGGTCGGTCTGGAGTCCAAGAATTAGTTCACCCTGACGCCGAGGAAGGAGCGTGCCGCACAGCGGGGGGGTCAAGGGGGGGTCGGACCTTCGGCTCCTGGCAGAAGCCCCATCCCCGTTCGCCCTCCGACTCCAGGGTGACTCGGCTCACCGACCGGCAGATCGAGTGGCTCATTCGTCAGGCGCAGGGGAGGGCACGACCCCGCGAGACCGTCGGTCAGGGGGAATTGCGGTTGCCTCTCGAAGAGCGCGCCGCCCTCGACAGGTTGCTCGCGGTGGACCGCGATATCGGTGCGTCGGTGCGCCACCGGCGGGTAGATTCGCCAAGAGCGAGAACGCTGCCCTACGCGTGCCTACAAGGTCGTATGCAGACCGTCGTCGGAGCTCGACCGCTCCGTCCGTCGTCCCCCTTCAGCGACTTCGATCGACGCCCGGCCGGACGTCGGCCCTAGGGCACCCGGGAGGGTACCAGGCGCTGCCGAGCGGCTCCAAAGGTTGATTACGGGAGGGGGCAGACGGGGCTCCGTCGTGCATGACGGACCCGGAGGCGTCGCGGCCGTCTCCCGAGCCTCTGAAAGCGGTCCCCCCCGGGGCCGCGCGGTTCATGGTGACGGGAGAGGTTCCCTACTTCCTGATCCCGACGGCCAAGATCCGGTGGCCGAACTCACGGGAGACCCTTCCCAGCGAGTCCGCCCATGTCCGAGCCGACCACTATTCCGGCGGGCTGCTCGTCACGAACTGGAGGCTCTTCCTGTTCGACGGAGGCCTCAAGGGTCGGCTGGGACTCCCTTACGTGGAGGACATCGACCAGGGACCGTATCACGCGCCCAGAGGCGGCTCGCAGTTCTCTGAGCTGCCTCCGTTCGAACTCGTGCTCGACCTGGACTATGCCCAGTACCTGATCCCGACGGTGAGCAACCTTGTCCCGGTCTACGCAGGGATCGCTGCTCGGCGGACCTGGGCGGAGGGTCGCTTCAAGACCTTGACCGGAGCGGGCTCCACTCCGATGTCCCGCTGGGGCGACGTGACCTCACGCGGGAGCCTCCAGCTTGACGTGGCGATGATCGACATGATGTGGAACAGGAGGAACGCCGCCTACCAGCAAGGAGGGTACATTTCGAGGATAGCGGGGCAGGGCACGGCGATGCTTTGGGTCCCCGGCTGGGTCGGATCGTTTACGGTCGAGTACCCGGAGCGCGTCGACGGGGCCCCTCCCTACCAGGATGTCTGCGCGTATCTCCAGCCTCGCGCGCAACGACTTCGAGACGAAGTGAGCCGTCTTCGATCTCTCGCCTCCAACGGCTGAGGTCGAGCCACGCGCAGCTCCGGTCGCAGGTCGGAACAGCCTCGCCCGTGCGAGCGATTCCAGGGCACCTTACCGGGAGCGCGGTCCGACGGGAAGCCCGAGGCGTGCTCAGGGTGGGCGACGGAGTGGGCCCGGGCGACCGGCCGCGGAGGTCAGCGGTGTTGACCGGAGCACGGTCGCCACTCGCCCGGGCCCGATACTGCCGTTGCGTCTGCCTGGCCGGCCGAGCCCCACGGTTCGCCATTGGGGTCGGGACCACGCCGGGCGGACTCACCCGCGCGTTGCTGGGGAACCGTTAGGAGAGACTCTGGCCTGCGACCCGGCATGCCGGCGACCCGGTCATTCTCGGGCGACGAAGGTTCCGTGGGGAACTCCCGGGCCCGGGAAGAGCGAAAGTCGTTCCACGTCAGCGTCACGGGAACGACGTACGACAAGGTCGACGATAAGGTGCGAATGATCGGCGCAACTCGGCTGGCCGAGCTGATGGAACTCCCTCCGGGGTTCCTGGCAGGCATCCCTGACCGGCCCTGCTTCATCGGCTGCAAGGGCGTGCCGCCGGTACCTCCGGGCAAGCGAACGCAAGAGTATCTCATCGATCGAGAGCTCGGCCGACTGATCGAAAAGGAGAAGCTGCGCCCCGAGGCGTGGGCCGGGCACCCGTGGCACGAGTACCTGACCGTCGCCGACAGCGTGAACGAGAGGATCGCCAGCAACCAGCCGCTCGGCCTGAACGTCTATTCGGTGAGGGGGTTCATCGGCGTATTCGGATCCTACCTGCCGACCTCGGTGGCCCCGGTGCTGGCGACGGAAGTGATCCTGGGATCGTCGCTCCTCGCTCGAGGGATCGCGGCCACCAAGATCGTAGTGACCGAGAGCGAGATGGGTCTCGCGGAACTTCTCGAGTTCTCGAAGAGAAATCGAGTGGCGAGCAACGCAGAGCTCGAGGTCCCGCTCTTCCACGGAGAGGTTCCGGGGAACCGATTTAGAACGGGAACCGTAGTGATCCAAGAGCGCAAGGGACGGGCCTTCGGGCGGGAGGTGGAATTCCACGGCCTCCGGTTCGAGGTTCCTCCCCAGTATCGCGGGGCCAAGGACCTCACCCTCGTTCTGGACCTAAGACCGGGCGGCTTCACGTACGACGGGGGCGTGCTAACGGCCGAAGACGTGCGGCCGGTGGGAAACTTTCCCGACCGGAGCGACGCCTACCGGTTGGGCGAGAGCGGGTTGCCGACCGAACCGGTCGTCGAGGGGCCCTACACGGGTCCCCGTGCCGGCGCCGGCGACGTCGGAGTGCGCTATCTTCAGCTGAGCGAGGAAGAGGCGATCGGTCCGGACGGCCGCCCCTCCGGATTCATCGGTTCCGTCGTCCGTCAGGGCCGAGACGCCGAGGTCTCCGGGGTGAGGATCGCGACTGCGTGGGAGCGCGTGGACCTCGACTACGACGTGGACGACGCTCTCCCCGTGGCGACGATCGTACCTTAGATCCTGAAGGTCCGTTCACCTCAGCCGCACGTCGAGGCAGCTCGGGCTTCGTGCCGGTCGGCGCTCCCTCGGCCGTACTCCGATGAGGGAGCGAGTTGTCCCGTCGCGGCCGGCCCTACCAGGTGAAGGAGACGCTCGGTTCGACGGGCCCGCCGGGCCGTCAGAGAGGGTTCGGGGTTCCGGGCCCTGGCCAGTTCGCCGGGGGCCTCGTGCGGCTCGACGGGCCGGGCCTTTCGCCGGGCGAACGGTGCTCGATGGGAGGGTCCGTTCGAAGCGCCAGAAGGGGCGCTCGGTGCAGAAGAGGGGCTTCTCCTCGCTCAACGGTCAGGCTCCGGACCCGCACTCTCGGTCCCTTCCCGCCGCGGGAAGGACAGGGCGTCGAGAGGCGCCTCTCGCCGACCTATCCAAATACGAGCTCTTCGTAGCGACCGCCGGCGGAGGTCGCATGGACGTCCCGGAGGTCAACTACGCACGAAGCGGCGACGTGCGGATCGCCTACCAGGTCTTCGGCAAGGGACCCCCCGACCTTGTCTACGGACGGACCGCCATCTCCCAACTGGAGCTCGTCTGGGACGAGCCTCAGGTGGCGAGGTTCTTCCGGGAGCTCGGGACGTTCTCCCGGGTGATCCTGTGGGACAAACGGGGGGTCGGATTGTCGGACCGGGCGGTCGGAACGCCCACGCTCGAGGACCGCATGGACGACGTCCGGGCCGTCATGGACGCCGTCGATTCCCCGCGCGCCGTGCTCTTCGGCGCGACCGACACGGCGGCGATGGCGCTGCTGTTCGCCGCGACCTATCCGGCGCGCACGCAGGGACTGATCCTGATCTCGCCGATGGTACGGGGCCTCTGGGCTCCTTCGTACCCGTGGGTGTGGACCCAGGAGGAGTACGAGGCGTCGTTCCGCCAGTCGCAGGCCGACTGGGGGTCACCGGCGCACATCGACCGGATGACCTCCCGGCTCGCCCCAAGCCGCAGCCAGGACCTCGAGTTCAAGCGATGGCTCGGCCGCGTCATTCGCTTCGGCTCCTCCCCTTCCGCCGACATCTCCCTGGCCCGGATGAACATGCAGATCGACGTCCGGGCGGCGCTCTCGGCGGTCCACGTGCCGACGCTGGTACTGAAGATCCCCGAGGAGACGTACCTCCGGCCCGAGAACGCGGACTACGTCGCCGCGCACGTGGAGGGAGCCCGCCTCGTGAACCTGCCGGGTCCCGACCACATGGCCTGGGCGAATCCCGCCGCGTACGCGGCCGCGATGAACGCCCAGCGCGATTTCATCCGGGGACTCCCGCAGGGTTCTCCCGAGGAGGAGCGGGTCCTGCTGACGGTGCTGTTCACCGACATCGTCGACTCGACCGGGCGCGCGACCCAGCTCGGGGACCGGGCCTGGGCGGAGCTGCTCGGGCGCTACTTCGAGATCGCCCGGAGAGAGGCGAGCCGGTTCCGAGGCCACCTCGTCAAGACGACCGGCGACGGGGCGTTGGCGAGCTTCGACGGGCCCACGCGTGCGGTCCGCTGCGCCTCGGCGATGCGCGACTTCGCCCGCGACCTGGGGCTCGAGACCCGCGCCGGGCTCCATACCGGCGAGTGCCTGCTCGAGCGGGGCGACCTGCGGGGGGTGGCCGTCCACATCGCGGCCCGTGTGAGCGAGCTGGCCAACGCCGGTGAGGTCCTCGTCTCCGGAACGGTCCGGGACCTTTCGGTCGGCTCCGACCTTCGATTCCTCGACCGAGGCCTCGGTCCGCTCCGGGGGGTCGAGGGAGAGTGGAGGACCTACCTCGTCGAGGGTCCGAAGCCCGCGTAGAGCCGTGAGGTCCCCGCTCGCTTCGCGGTCGGCGACGCTTTCGATCGGTCGGCCGGGTCGCGA
>JASHSA010000153.1 GCA_030037035.1 Thermoplasmata archaeon | reverse complement strand
GGCGGAATAGCCCTGCGTCACCGCCGACTCGGTCGCGAGCTCCTGCGCATAGAGCGGCCCGGGAACGACCGCCTTGCCGACGACGGCTGCCGGTTCGGTGGAGGGCAGGTGAAGGTAGCGTGCCGGAAGCCCGGAGGCCTCGATCGCCTCCGCCAGGGCCGAGTAGCGCTGCTGGAGGGCGGCCTCCGAAGCGTCGTACGAGGCCAAGGCCGCGCTAGTAGCCGACGCGGCCGGTGCGGTGCTTAACACCCCGGCCGGCGCTGGCGCCAGCATCGACGTCGGTCCAGGGCGGGCCGCTTCCGCGTTCACCACGGCGGCAGCGGCCGACAACACCATCACTACGGCGAAGAAGACGGCGATCCCACTCCCCCGGCGCACAAGGCGAGCCATAGGGGCGCCGAACGAGGTTATACTAGATAAGTCTCTGCGAACGGCCGTCCGTTACTGTTCTCGGCCGCCCCCTAACGCGTGGGACGGCCGACTGGGACGTCGGGAGACACTGCGCCGCGAACCGGTACGGCCCGGCTACGCCGGGGGGCGCTTTGCCGGATCGCCGACGTCCTTGAGCAGCGAACCGCTGTACGACCTCGCCCGGCGCGAGAGCTCTCGGGCGAACTCCTCGCGGTGCTTCGGAGAGATGTAGAGCGGGTACGCTCCCGCGGAGATGAGGAGACCGGCGGCGGCGTCGGTGTAGATCGAGTCGAAGTCGCCGATCGTCGAGCTGTGCATCCGTCCTCGCCAGCCCCACGCCCCCATCCCGAACGTCCCCCCCGTGGGGGCAAGGTCCCGCATGCTCGCGAACTCGATCGAGCGGATCTCGTCGAGCGCGATCCGCCGCCCTCCGAGGAACCTCCACGCGACGAGATGCACGTCGTCCATCCAGTAGCGTGTCGTCAGGTACCGGACGAGGAACAGCAGCGTGAGGACGAGGAGGAAGTACAGGACCCAGCTGTACGGGCTCCGGCTCCGCGGCCCGACGACGAGGACGATCAGGACGAGCATGAAGACGTAGGCGCCGATCACGGCGTAGGAGAGCCGGGCCCCCATCCGGAAGCGGTCGTCGTCTTTCGGGTCGCCGCGCGCTCGGGGCTCAGGCGAGGGTGTCGTAGTAGTACTCCCCCTTCGCCCGCTGCTCGCGGTCGAGGACCGAGCCTTCCCGGTTGATGCGGGGCCGGACCGTCTCCGCGTCGCGCCGGAACGTGACGTCGACCTCGCTCAGGAGGCGGTTCATCCCCTCCCGCATCGAGAACGGCCCTTCTCCCTGCCCCCTAGCCGACTCCCCGTCCGGGTGGCGGAAGACGAGCAGCGCGTCGCAGGCGAGGTCGAGGAAGTAGACGTCGTGGTCGACGACGAGCGCGCTCGCGGCAAGGCGCTCGACCTGGCGCCGGACGAGCCGCGCCATCGCCATCCGCTCGTCGGCGTCGAGGTAAGCGGACGGTTCGTCCAAGAGATAGAGCGTCGCCGGGCGCGCGAGCGCGAGGGCGACCGCGGCGCGCTGCAGCTCCCCGCCCGAGAGGTCGGGGAGCGCGACGTCCAGGACTTCCTCGAGATGCAGGCCGGGAACGAGCTCCCGCTCGAACGTGCGGGCGTCGAACGTCGGGTCGCCGGCGAGGGCGGCGGAGCGCTCGCGCAGGCTGTAGGTCGCGCTCGCCTTCAGGTACTGCGGCTTGTAGCTGACCGTCACCCCTTCGGGCGCCGCGCCGGTCGTCGGGCGCTCCGCGCCGGCGAGCATGCGGACGAACGTCGTCTTGCCGGTCGCGTTCGGCCCGACGATCCCGACGGTCTCGCCCTTCGCGAGCTCTCCCGGACCGGTCGCGAGCGAGAACTGCGGGAACGCCTTCGCGAGCGCCCCGTAGCGGACGAGCGCGTGCGGCCTCGAGGGGGGCCGCGGCGGATGCGCGACGAAGCGGACCGCCTCGGTGCGGAAGCGGACGTTCTCGTCCTTCAGGTAGCCGGTGAGATAGGTGTTGATCGCCGTGCGCATCGGCAGCGGGTGCGTGATCACGCCGAACGCCGCCGACTCCCCGTAGATCAGGTGCGCCTGGTCGGCGAGGTAGTCGAGCAGGGCGAGGTCGTGCTCGACGACGATGACGCTCTTGCGCGTGCCGAGCTCACGCAACAGCCGCGCGACCCGGAGCCGGTGGACGATGTCGAGGTAGCTGGACGGCTCGTCGACGAGGTAGAGGTCGGCGTCGACGGCGAGCGTCCGCGCGATCGCGGCGAGCTGGAGCTCCCCGCCCGAGAGCTCGGAGAGCGGCCGAGACGCCTTCTCGGCGAGGCCGACCCGCTCGATCGCCGCCCGCCCCGCCGGGCTGTCGCCGACGTGCTCGACCAGCGTCGAGCCGCTCTCCGCGAGCCGGTCGACGTACTGCGGCTTCATCACCGTGCGGAGCTCCCCGCGGCTCAGCCGCTCCAGGTGGGCGTAGAGCGACGTGCCGCGGAACCGCGCGAGGACCTTCGCCCAGTCGCCGGGCGCCGCGTAGTCGCCGAGGTTCGGCACCTCGGTGCCGGCGAGGATGCGCAGCGCGGTCGACTTGCCGGTACCGTTCGGGCCGAGGAGGCCGGTGATGCCGGTCGGCGGGGGGACGGGCAGGCGGTACAGCCGGAAGCCGTTGTAGCCGTATCGATGGACGATCTCCCGCTCGTCGGCCTCCGGGGTGTTCAGGATCTTGATCGCGTCGAACGGGCACTTGTGGACGCAGATCCCGCAGCCGATGCAGAGCGTCTCGGAGATCACCGGCTTGCCGAGCGGCCCCTCGACGATGCACTCCTGGCCCATCCGGACCGGCGGGCAGTACGCCTGGCACTCCCACTGGCACTCCTTCGGATGGCACCGCTCGTTCAGCAGGATCGCGATCCGCGCCACGGGGCTAGCTCCCGGTCCGGTCCGCGACGATCGCGCCGTCCTTCAGGACGAGGTGTCGGGAGGCGAGGGCGGCGACCTCGGGATTGTGCGTGACGAGGAGGAGCGTCGCCTCGCGGGCGGCGCGCACCCGCACGAGGAGGTCGAGGACGACCTTCGCGCTCGCGCTGTCGAGCTCGCCGGTCGGCTCGTCGGCGAGCAGGAGCCCGGGGCCGTTCGCGAGCGCGCGCGCGATCGCGACGCGCTGCTCCTCCCCGCCCGAGAGCTGGTGCGGGTAGGCGCGGGCGCGCGCTTCGAGCCCGACCTCGCGGAGGAGGTCGGCGGCCCGGCGCCGCCGGTCGGCCCGAGGGAGGCGCAACGCTCGCATCGGCAGCTCGACGTTCTCCTCCGCGCTCAACGTCGGGAGCAAGTAGAACCGTTGGAAGATGAACCCGACCGTCTCGAGGCGAAGCCTCGAGCGCTCGCGGTCGCTGCGGTCCCCGACGCGCGTCCCGTCCCAACGGAGCTCCCCGGAGGTCGGCGAGTCGAGCAGGCCAACGAGGTTGAGGAGCGTCGTCTTGCAGCAGCCGCTCGGTCCCTCGACGGAGACGAACGACCCCGGGGGAAGCCGTAGGTCGACTCCCCGCAGCGCCCGCACCTCGTCGGCGTCCCCGGCGGCGTAGGTGCGTCCGACCCCGGCGAGCTCGACGCGGGGGATCGTCGCCGCGCTCACCGCAGCGCCTCCACGACGTCGATGCGCCAGGCGACGCGGACCGCGGCGACGCTCGCCAGCACCGACAGCCCGACCACCCCCGCGACGAGCTCGGCGAGGAACGTCGGGGCGAACTCGGCGAGCTTCGCCGCCTCCTGCACCGTGGAGGTCGCCCACGTCGCGAGCCCCTCGACGACCACGTAGCCCGCGAGGACGCCGACCAGTCCCCCGGCGGCGGCGAGGACGGCGCCGTCCGCGACGATCGACGCCGCCACCGAGCCGGACGGCACGCCGACGGCCCGCCGGATGCCGATCGACCGCCGCTCCCGCTCGACCCGACGGACGAGGACGAGCGCGAGGAACAGCAGCCCGACCGCGAGGCCGACCGACGAGAGGGCGAGGTAGAATCCCGTGAGGATCGCGTCGGCCGACTGCAGTTCGCCGGCCTCCGAGCCGACGCTCGTCACGGTGTAGAGCGGCAGGAGGGCGTGGACCGAGGAGACGACCCCGGCGAGCGCCGAGGGGCGGTCCGCGACCGACGGGTCGACGACGACCTCGATCGTGTCGACGCCGTCCGGAACGGTCGTGTGCGGGCCGGTGGCGTAGCCGGTGAGGACCTGCAGGTTGGAGAGCAGGACCAGCGCGGCGTACGCTCCGGCCGGCTGGAACAGCGAGCCCTGGGTGTAGAGGAAGCCGGTGACGTGGTAGTCGACCGCGAGCGAGAGGTTCGAGTTCGGCGAGAGCTCGACCGTGTCGCCGAGCTGCACGTGGTGGGCGGAGGCGTA
>JASHSA010000152.1 GCA_030037035.1 Thermoplasmata archaeon | reverse complement strand
AAGCGGTCTCCCACGCGAAGCTCGCGCTGGTCGAGCTCGAGGCGCTCGGCCTCGACCTCTCCGCGATGCGCTCGGAGCTCGACAGCGCGCAACACCTCGCCCGGACGGGCGAGTTCCTGAGCGCCTACCGGGCGGCGAGCCGCCTCGAGGAGGAGGCGGTGCGGCGGCGGGGGGCGGCGCAGGGGCTCGCGACGCGGCTCGGCGCCGTCGAGGCGTTCTCCGCCCGGCTCCGCGCCGCCGGCCTCGAGCCCGGGCCGATCGACGCCTCCGTCGCCGACGCGCGCGCGGCGATGCGCGCGCTCGAGTTCGACCGGGCGCGCGGGATCGTCGAAGGCGTCGAGCACCGGCTCGCGACGGCGGAGGCGCACCTCGAGACCGAGACGCGCCTTGCCGAGCTCGCGCTCCTGATCGAGGACGGCCGGCGCCTCGCCGTGCCGATGGAGCCGTTCTCCTCGCGGCTCGAGCGGCTCCGCACCGAGAACGCGACGGCCCCGCCGGAGGCGACGCGAGACGGCGCCCGCCAGCTCCACGAGGAGCTCGTCGCGCTCGTCCGCCCGCTGCTGGAGGAGAACCTCAAATCGCTCGAGCGCGACCTCGAGGTCGCCAAGGCCGCCGGCGTCCTGCTCGAGCCGATCATCACGAAGGTGGCGGAGGTCCGCCGCCGCCTCGCGCTGGACGTCCCGACCGGGGCGGCGGCGCTGCTCGACGAGGTCCGCGCCGCGCTCGTCTCGACGCGCGGCTACGTCGACCAGGCCGAGCGCGCGGCGCGGCGCGTGCGGGAGGCGCTCGCCCAGGCCGAGCTGCTGCACGTCGACGTCGTGACGCTCCGCCCCCGCGCCGAGGAGGTCGAGCGGGCCCTCGAGGCGCGGGAGTACCCGCGCGTCGTCGAGCTCGGCGGCAACGTCGAGCGGGAGCTGATCCAGGCGACGTACCAGCACCTCTCGAAGACGCTCGCCGGCTTCCAGGCCGGGGTGACCCGCCTCCGCCGCGCCGGCGGCAACGCCTCGGTCGCGGAGAACTTCCTGCACCAGGCGCGCATGGCGCTGGACGAGGGCCGGCCCGTCGAGGCGCTCCAGCTCGCCTCCCGGAGCGAGAGCGAGCTCGAGCGGGTCGACCTGCAGCAGCGGCTCGCGCAGGGCGCGCTCGAGGCCTCCGAACGGACCGTCGAGCGCGCGGCGCACGAAGGCCTGGTCGCCTCCGAGGCCTCCGACCGCCTGACCGCGGTCAAGACGGCGTACGGGCGGGGGGACTTCATCGACGTCTTCGAGCAGGCGCTCGGGCTCTCCGAGGCGCTCGCCTCCATGCGCGAGGGGTTCCGGCACGCCCGCGAGTCGCTCGCCGCCGCGGAGCGGGCCGTCGGGGAGGCGACGGCGCTCGGCGCCGACGCCCGCGAGGCGACCGCCCGTCTCGCGGAGGCCCGCGCGGAGAGCTCGGCCGGCCACTACGCCCCGAGCCTCCAGCTCGCCCGCGAGGCGGTCGAGCAGGCGCGCTGGGCGATCGAGCGGATGTTCAGCGTGCCGCTCGGCGAGCTCCGCGCCGAGGTCGAGGCGGTGAAGGGGGAGGGCGCGACGACCGAGGTCGAGCCGCTGGACGCCGTCGTCTCCGACGCGGAGGCGGCGCTGCGCGCCGGCAGCTGGGCGAGGGTAAGGACGTCGCTCGCCCGCGCGGACGCCGCGAGCCGGCGGCTGTTCGGCGCGCTCGTCGACGCCCGCTGGCGCGAGGTCGACGCCGAGGCGGCGCGGCGGGGCGACGCGTCGCCGACCGAGCTCGCGCGCCGCGGCGAGCTGCGCGAGCAGCTCGACCGCCTGAAGGAGCGGCGGGACCTCGGCGGCGCGCTGAAGCTGCTGAAGGCGGAGCTCCAGTCGGTCCACGCCCGCGAGCGCGAGGACCTTGAGCGGGCGCTCACGGAGTTCCGCGACCGCCTCTGGGTCGGCGAGCGCCTGCGCGTCGACACGACGCCGGTGATGCAGCGGTTCGGCGAGGCGCGGGTCGCGCTGGACGCCGGCCGGTTCGCCGAGGCCCGCACCCTGCTCGACCGGGCGACCGACGTCCTGGTCGAGACGGTCCGACCGTCGTTCGTGCGGAGGCGCAAGGAGCTCGCGAGCGAGGTCGCCTTCGCGGAGGGGGGGCTGCACGTCGCCGTCGGGCCGGTGAAGGACCGCCTGCGCGACGTCGACGAGCTCGCCGCGGTCGGCAAGATCCTCGACGCCTCCGCGGCGGCGCTGAAGGCCGAGGAGCAGCTCGCCGAGCGCAAGTCGCTCCACCGGGAGCTGACGAACCTCCACTACCTGCTGGACGCGGCGCTCGCCCGCGCCGCCGACCGGGGGCTCGACACGACCGAGTCGCGGCGGCTCCTCGCCGAGTCGCTCCAGCTGCGCGCGACCGACTACCCGGGGGCGCTCGAGAGGGCGCGCGAGGCGCTCCACCTCCTCCAGCGCCAGGGGATCTCGGTGAGCGAACCGACCTCGCAGGGGACGGCGTCGGTCTGGCCGTTCCGCCGGCCGTCGACCGGCGGGGTCGAAGGGACGAAGGGTACCTAGCTCCGCCCGAACGCACCGCTCGCGAGGCCCGGAGGCGCGCCCGGCGGTGTCCGGGGCGGGCCGAGCGGCAGGCGGTCGTACTCGACGGTGTGCTTGATCCCGCGCCGCCGGAGCATCTGGGAGACGTGCTCGGTGATCTGGACGACCTCCTGGCAGCGCGACGGCTTCGAGAAGTACATCTCGACGCGCCGCTCGTCCGCAAGCGGGAAGATGAGGCGCAGGCCGAACGGGTCCTGACGGTTGTAGCCGACCGGCTTGCGGTCGCCCTTCAGGTCCCGAAGGTTCTCGTCGAGCAGTACCTCGGGGAGGAGGGGGTCGGCCTCGCGGACGAACGGGCGGTTCATCTCCACGACCCGCTTGTGGATCTCCGGGTAGACGCGGACCAGGTCGTGGTAGGTCCGGTGCGGGTCGAGCAGGATGTGGCCGCTGCGGGCCTTCACTGGCGGGCTCACGATCGTCGAATCCCGACCGGGCAGATAGGTTCTTCCGGCCGCGACGGGCGTCGGCGGCGAGCCCGTACGCGACGCGGCTCGTTCTCGACGGCAACGCTCAAAGGCGGGACCCCCTAGGGGGGCGGGCGCTCCCGTAGTCTAGTGGTCAAGGATAGAGGCCTCTCGAGCCTCTGACGCGGGTTCAAATCG
>JASHSA010000026.1 GCA_030037035.1 Thermoplasmata archaeon | reverse complement strand
ACGTGGGCCATCGCGCGCGTCGCCGTCTTCGCGATCTTCCCCCACGACTGGGCCTCGTCGAGCGTGCTGCCGGAGAGCCCCCCCCAGTGAGGGACGTCGGTCGTGATCTGGAGCGCATAGTAGTGACCCTCCCCTTCTCGGCCGAAGGCGTAGTTCGCCATCACGATCCCGTCGTTGATCCAGTTCTTCGGCGTCCCGCCGCCGATGTAGACGACGGCGGTCCGGGGCGAGCCGGCCAGGATCTGGACGAGCTCGTAGTTGTCGCGCACGGCGTCCAGGACGAACCGGGCGGCGCGGCCGCGGTTCGCCTGGTAGTGAAGGGTGAGCCCGATCCCGATCGAGCTGTCGATCAGCGCCGGCGAGAAGACCGGCACGCCGCGCCGTGCGGCGGTCGCAAGGATCGAGTCGGGCGACGGGAACCGCGACCCGAGGAAGCCGAGGTACTCCCGCGAGGAGGCCGGACGGGCCGGGAACTCCTCCGTGACCCGGCCGATCGCGCGGTCGGTCTCCTCGAACTTCAGCTCGTCCACGTACGTGTCGTAGATGCGGTCGAGGTAGAGCTCGCGCAGGCGGACGTCGTCGGCGTCCGGCGTCCCCATCCAGTGGCGTCCCCCGATCGTCTGGTAGAGGTCCTGGTAGAGGACGGCGCCGGTCGAGACGACGACGTCGACCAGGCCCCACGCCACCAGGTCCCGGAGCACCTTGCGCAGACCGGCGGCGACCAGGGGTCCGGCGAGCCCGAGCAGGATCGTCGGGCGCTTCGGGTCGGTCAGGGCGTTCTCCCAGACCTCGAGGCAGCGTCCGAGGTTGCGGGCCTGGATCGACGTTCCCTGGAACTGTTCGAGCAGACCGCCGAGGCCCCGGACGCGAGCGACGTCGACCGCCCGGACCGGCCGTCGGAGGAGAGCCCCGCGGCGGGCCCGGAGGGAGCGTGGCACGGCGCGGCGAGTTCGGCCGCGCTCATATGGGTTGGCTCGCGCAGGGCGGTCGAGCCGGTGGGCTCCCGGCCCCTTAAATGAGGTCGGCTGGCATGCTAGGACGGGTGGTGCGTGCCGATCCGGGAACCGGCAGTCCACCGGGCCCTTGAGGGCCTGGTCGACCGGACGGGGCGGACCCTCGTCATCGTCGGGACCCCTGAGACCGGGAAGACGGCGCTCCTCTCCCAGCTCCGCGCGTCGATCGAGGGGGCGTTCGGCCGCGTCGTCACGATCGAGGGGACCTACCGGGGGCGCTCGGTCCCGTTCGGGGCCCTGGAGGGCCTGGGGCGGCCCAGCCTCGACCCTGACGGTGCCGCGACGGAGGGTATCGAGCCGCCTGAGGCCAGCGCCGGGATCGCCCCGATGGCGCCCGTCCCGATCGCCCCGGAGTCGATCGGCCGCTCCCGGCGGCGCGACGGTCGGGTGCGGACGACCTTCCTCGGTGAGGCGACCCGGACGCGAGGACCCCCGGCCCGCATCCCGGACGAGTTCTGGGAGGGGCTGCTGCCGGAGTTCCGCGGCGAGGAGGCCCATCCCGTCGCGCTGTTCGTCGACGAGGCCGCCCTCTTCGATACGGAGAGCCGCGAGTTCGTCCTCGACCTCAGCCGTCGGGCGCGCCATCGACCGTTCCTGATCACGATCAGCCTGGACGCCTCCGCCTCCGCGGCGGCGGTCTGGGAGGAGGCCCTCCTCGGGCGCACGGACGTCGACTGGGTCCGGCTCGGTCCGCCGACGCCCGACCCCCGGGAGGTCGCGCGGCTGGGCGAGCTCCTTACCGGGCTCGCCCCGGGGGCGCTCCGTCTCCTTGGCTATCTTACGCTGCTCGGGGGCGAGGCCAGCGTCGTCTCGCTCGCCCGCATCGCCCACCTGAGCGTCGGCCAGCTGCGCGAGGCGGTCCGGCCGGCGGTCGCCGTCGGGCTCGTCCGCCTCCGCGACGACCGGGCCGCGGTGCCCGACGCGGCGTCCGTCCCCGTCCTGGAGGGGCTCTTTGCCGAGAACGACCGCCGTCGCTGGCACCGCGAGGTCGCCGAAGGCCTCCACGCGCTCTCGGCCGAGCCGCCGCTGCCGCGCCGGATCGAGATCGCGCATCACTACCTCGCGTCGGCCCAGGACGCCGTCGCGATGGCGCGCCTGTTCGAGGCCGCCGAGTTCAGCCTCGGGCTCCTCGAGTACGACCAGGCGACCCGGCTCCTCTCCGAGGCGATCGGCTGCCTCGGCTCGCTGCCGCCGGCCGAGCGCCTCGGCGTCGAGCCGGAGATGCATCTGATGAACGCCCGCGCGCTCTTCTGCTCCGGGTGCCCGGTCGAGGCCGAGGCGGAGCTGCGCGAGGGGGTCGACGGGGCGCTGCGCGCGGGGACCTCCTCGGCGGACCTCGCGAGCTGGCTCGAGCCGATCCTGCCGGCGCTGCAGGCGATCGGCCCGCGTCCCGGCGTCGCCACCACCCTCGTCGAGCTCGCCGAGCGGCTGCACGACGCCGAGATGATCGAACCGGAGGTCCTCCTCGAGATGCTGCTGCCGACGTACGACGTCGAGCGCCACCTACCGGCACGCTCGCACGCCGAGGCGCTGCGGGCGGCCCAGAACGCCCACCGGCTGCGAGAGCGCCATCTCCAGGCGCTCGGGCTCTTCGCGATGGGGGTCGCCCGGGTCCCGGCGTCCGGAGCGGAGCTCCATCAGGCCGAGCGGTTCCTGCGGGCGTCGCGCTACCTCCTCCGGGACTCCCGCCGGTGGGAGCTCGACTACATCGCCGGCGAGTTCGAGTGCCGGGTCCTCGAGCGGCAGGGGAAGTTCGACCAGGCGCTCACGCTGCGGCGGCAGAGCGTGGCGGCGCTCGAGCGGGCCCGGCTCCCGTCGGTCGACCTCTTCCATCGCGTCGGGGTCGCGCGGATCCTGCTCAACCGAGGGGACACCGCGCTCGCCGACGAGCCGCTCGCCCGCGCCGCCCGTCTCGCCGACCACATGCATCTCTTCCCGCCGGCCCCGGCCCTGCTCGAGCTCTGGTTGCTCGAGGGCCGACGCGACGCGATCGCCGGGGGGGTCGCGGCGGCCCGGGAGCGGTTCTCGGCCCTGGTCGACCTCCCTCCGACGCTTAGCCTCCCGCGCTTCCGCGCGGAGGCGATGCTTCGCCTCGCCCTTCTCGAGCAGGCCGTCGGTCGGCCCGAGGAGGCCCGACGGCACGCGGAGCGCCTCGAGGGCTCCGAACTGCTCGCCGTCCTGCCGGAGCCGGTCCGGGGCTGGCTCCACGAGCTCCCGGCGCGCGCCGCGGCCAGCCAGCACGGCGGGGCCCCGCTGCCGGGGACCTCCGAGCCGCCGGCGCCGGTCGAACTAAAGCGACGGGAACAGCGCGGGCACTAGCGCATACGCGACCGTCAGGCCGCCGACGACGAACAGGATCGAGGCGACGAGCGTCCGGATCGTCTCCGGCCGGAGGCGGAGGGACAGACGACGCCCGAGCCAGACGTCCCAGGCGGCGACCGCGACGAGCCCGGCCGCCCCACCCAGGAGGACCGCGATCCAGCCGAACGTCGGGACGAAGACGATCTCGAAGATCATCGTCGTGTCGCCGAGCTCCAGGAGGAAGATCGTGGCGAACGCCGCGGCGAACGCGCCCCGAAGCCCGACGATCGGCGTCGTCCCGTCGTCGACCCGGCGCAGGAGCGTGAAGGCGGCGTAGGCGAGGAGGAACGCCCCTCCGGCAAGGCGGACCCAACGGACCCGTCCCTCCCCGAGCGACGCCTCGATGCTCGCGCCGACCGCGACCGCGATCACGGTGGTGGCGACGAACGCGCTCGCCCCGCCGGCCCAGGCGCCGAGCGGCCGGCTCCGCGCCGCCAGGGCGATCAGCGCGAAGCTCGTGCGGTCGACCAGCTCGAGGCCTCCGACCACGGCGAGCACCACGACGGCACCGCCGAGCGGGTTCGCCGTCATCGCCGCGGGGCTACGCGAGATGGTGCAGGAAGTCGTCGACGCGCCGCTCGCAGAACACGCACTTCAGGACGGTCGGACGCCGCTCCGCGACGTCGAACTCGCTCTCGAGCGGCTCGCTCTGGTTGGAGATGCAGTTGAGGTTCGGACAGCGCAGGACGCCCACGATCTTCGGCGGGAGGTCGACCGCCCGCTTCTCCCGCACTCGGAACTCGCGGATGATCGAGATCGTCGCGGTCGGCGCGATCAAGGCGATCGCGTTCACCGTCCGCGGAGAAAGCTCGATGTTCTCGACCTTGACGATGTCCTTCCAGCCGAGCTTCCCGGAGCGGACGTGGAGCGCGACGCTGACGGAGGTGTCGCGCTCGAGCGGGGGCACGCCGAGGATCCGCAGGACGTCCAGGGCGAGGCCGTTGCCGATATGGTCGATGACCGTCCCGTTGCGGATCGGCGTGATCTTGAGCTCGCGCATCCGCTAGCCTCCCCGACGCGCCGGACCGAGGACGGCGGCGAGCAGCGCCATCCGCACCGGTACCGCGAGGAACGCCTGCCGGAAGTAGGCGGCGTGGGGCGTCGCGTCGACCTCGGGGGCGATCTCGCCGGCGCGCGGGAGCGGGTGCATGACGATCATCTTCGGCTTTGCGGCGCTGAGGAGCCGCGCGTCGATGCGGTAGGAGCCGGCGACCGCCCGGTACTCCGACTCGTCCGGGAAGCGCTCCTTCTGGATGCGCGTCACGTAGAGGACGTCGGCCTCGCGGATCGCGCGGTCGATCGACGGCTCCTCCCGGACCTTCGCGCCGCGGCGCTTCAGGTCGTCGCGGTGCTCCTCGGGTAGCCGAAGGCCCTCCGGGCTCGAGATGATGATCTCCGAGCCGAACTCCGCGAGGGCGTAGGCGAGCGAGTGGACCGTGCGGCCGTACTTCAGGTCCCCGAGCAGGACGACCTTCAGCCCGGCGAGCGTGCCGAAGCGCTCACGGATCGTGGCGAGGTCGAGCAACGTCTGGGTCGGGTGCTGACCGGCCCCATCGCCGGCGTTCAGGACCGGGCGGTCGGAGGCGCGGGCGGCGAGGCGTGCCGCCCCCTCGTTCGGGTGGCGGAGGACGATCGCGTCGGCGTAGGAGCTCAGCATGCGGATCGTGTCGTAGAGGCTCTCGCCCTTGCGCAGCGACGTCCCCCCCGCGTCCGCGATCGTCAGGCAGCCGCCGCCGAGGCGCTGGACCGCCGACTCGAAGGAGAGGCGCGTTCGCGTCGACGGCTCGAAGAACGCCATCGCGACGATCTTGCCGGCGAGCACCGGCGACCGGCGCGATCCCTCGGCGAGCGGGATCATCCGGCGGGCCGCGTCCAGGACCCCGACGATCTCCTCTCGGGAGAGGTCGCGGATGGAGACGACATCCCGGCCGTGCAACGACATCCGTCGCGCGCGAAGGAGCCCTGCCATATGAACTTCCTGCGCGCCGCGTGACGGCGACGCTGCCGCTCCCGGCCGGCGAAACGCCTATCGCAGCGCACCGTGCCGGGCGAGCGTGCCGCCACGGGCCTGGGGAGCGCTGTCGACCATCCTGTTCGGCCTGATGGTGCTTGCCTGGGGCGGGAACTACCTCTTCGTCCGCATCGGCGAGCTCTACGTCGACCCGCTCTGGCTGGCGACCCTGCGGGCCTCGGTCGGAGCCGCCGGGATCGGGGCGTTCCTCGCCCTGCGGCCGGGGACCGCGCCGCTCTCCGCCCGGGACGCGAGGGACGCCGCGCTGCTCGGCATTCCCAACACGGCGGTCTTCCTCGGGCTGTGGTTCGTCGCGGCGCCGGCCGTCGCCCCCGGCGAGACCGCGGTGATCGTCTACACGTTCCCCCTCTGGGTGGCGCTGGTCTCCCCGAGCCTCCTCGGTCTCGGGCTCGGCCGCCGTCACTGGCTCGCGATCGCAGTCGGATTCGCGGGGGTCGTCCTGGTGTCGGAACCATGGTCCGCGGGCATCGGGGGGGACCGCCTGGTCCCGTTCGTCGAACTGCTCGCGGCGGCGGTGAGCTGGGCCGTGGCGACGGTCCTCTTCCAGCGCCGCTTCGAACCCGCCGTCCTGCCCCGCGCGAACGGCGTCCAGCTGCTTGGCGGCGCGGCGGCGCTCGCGGTCGCTGCGATCGCCCTCGGGGACGTCCGGGGCTCCTTCGCGGCTCCCGGCCTGTGGATCTCGGTCGTGTGGCTCGGCCTGTTCGGTACCGCGTTCGCCTACGGAGTCTGGTTCCACCTTCTCCGGACGGTCCACGCCCCGGCGCTCAGCGCGTACTCGTTCCTGGTCCCGTTGACAACGCTCGCGTTGTCCGCCGCGCTGTTCGGAGAGCGGCTCAGCCTCGTCCAGTTGCTCGGCGTCGTCCTCGTCCTGTCGGGGATCTTCCTCGTCGGGTCGAGCCGGTTCACCGTGGTGCGACGACCGTCCCGCTCCTCGAAGGAAACGTAGAACTTTCGGGGCGGCCGCAGGCGCGGGGAGGGGACGACGGGCGTTAACGGGTCGGGGTTGCCCCCGACCCGGCCAGGTCGTGGCCGTAAGCCCCTTTCGGTTCGTGGCAGCATTCGACTGCGCGCTCGCCTTGGCGGTCAGGGAGACACCTCACCCCGCCGATCGGAGCTTGCTCCTGGGGAGGCGGCCGTTTCACCATATCCCGGCGGATCCTCCGGGGCGACCCCATCCTCGTGCCGCCGGACTGTGTCGTTGCTGCTCCGGAGCTCGGACTCTCGCCCGTCGGGCTCCCACCCGACCCCGCGTCTCCCGGAGAGGGGACTTTCCTCAGCGGCCGGTCGTTGCCGATCCAGGCCACCGTCAGCTGCCCACCACCTCCTGGCGGGGCGTTGAGCGCCGCGCGAGCCGAAAAGCTCTCCGGCGCCCCCGGCGCGGTGCCGGCGGCCTTCCCCGGCCGGGGCAAAGACCGAAATCCTCGTGCCCTCTAGCACGCGCTCGTGGGAGCCCCTTCCGGTCCTGCCGGGCGACCGCTGAAGGGCACCGCCCCGAGCCCCTCGACGACGCTCGTTCCGTGCCTGCTCCTCCGGCACGGCGAGGTCTATCTGCCCTCCCGCGAGGGGCCGGTGCCAGCCCGCGCCCCTGGAGGCGGCCGATGGGACCCGTTCGACGTCGTCGACCGGCTGGCGGCGGACTATGCCCTGATCTATCTCGTCGACCTGGACGGTGTAGACAGCGGCGAGCCGCAGCTGGATTTCCTCCAGGAGCTGTCGCGCGACGCCACGCTCTGGGTCGACGGCGGGGTGCGGACCTCCGAGCAGGCGATCGACGTCCTCGTGACCGGGGCTCAACGGGCGGTCCTCACGAGCACCGCGCTCGAGGGACCGAAGGAGCTCGCGCGTGCCTGGCGACTCTCCACGGAGCTCGTCTTCGAGGTCGAACTCGACGCCTCCGGGCTCGTCGCCAACGCCGACTGGAACTTCGACGACCCCCTGGACCTCGTGAACGAGGTGCGCGGCGTCGGGGTCGACCACATCGTGCTCTCGCCCCGCGAGGTCGACCCGAGCTGGGAGCTCGTCCGGGCCGTGGCCGCCGGCGGGCCTACGTGGGTCGACGGCTCCTTTTCGGTGGACGAGGTCGACCGGGTACGCCAGGCGGGCGCCCAGGGGGGAATCTTCCATCTCGACCGG
>JASHSA010000151.1 GCA_030037035.1 Thermoplasmata archaeon | reverse complement strand
GTCTCGAAGGTCGTGAGCGAGGAGTTCGGTCCGATGACCCGCCTGACGCTGCGCGTGCGCACCTCGGAGACGACGCTCGAGCAGGTCCGCGCCGCGCTCCCCGGGCACGCCGAGCTGGCCGTCCGCGAGCGGCGCACGTCGCTGGAGGACGTCTACCTCGACCTCGTCGACGAGGACGTGCGATGAACGCGGAGGTTCGGTACGCCTATTCGGGCCGGCGCTCGACGTTCGCCTCGCTGCGCCTCGCGGTGCTGCTGTTCCTCGCCGACCCGCAGTGGCTCATCCCTTCGATGATCGCCCCGGTGATCTTCGGCATCGTCTCGTTCGAGCTGTTCCGCGGCTACGGGACGTACTACCTGACGTACGCGATCCTCGGCGCCGGGATGATGAGCATGTGGGGTCAGACGCTCTACGGCAGCGGGTGGGCGACCTCGCAGGACCGGAACTTCGGTACGCTCGAGCCGACGATCCAGGCCCCGACGGCGTACGTCTACGTGGTCCTGGGGCGCGTCCTCTGGAACGTCGTCTCCGGGCTGATCGGCGGGGCGATCGTCTACGCCGTCGTCGTCGCGGTCGCGGGGAGCCCCCCGGCGCTGCCGGACCCGCTCGCGTTCGTCGTGCTGTTCGTCTTCGTCATGCTCACGCTCGCCGCCGTCGGGGTCGTCTTCGCGGCGTTCTACGTCTACACCCGCTACGCCGGCTTCATCCAGAACATCGGCGAGTTCGCCTTCTACGTCGGGACCGGCTGCATGTTCCCGGTGATCCTGCTGCCGTTCTGGACGAACCCGATCGCGCTGTTCTTCCCGCCGACGTGGGCCCTGGACGCGCTGCGGTACGCGTCGATCCCCGGCTACGTCGGCTTCTCCTGGGGGTTCTGGCCGGACGTCCTCGGCGCGGTCGTCACGACCACGGCCTACCTCGTCCTCGCCGGGAGCGTCTTCCACCGGGTCGAGCGGCACGTCCTCGAGGCCGGGAACCTCAGCGACTACTGAGCCGAGGTCGGTCCGTTGAGCGAGGTCGTGGTCCCCCGCACGTCGTTCCTCCGCACGTTCTGGACGAACGCCGTCTTCGCGCCGCGCACGAGCCTAGGGTTCATGCGCATCGACTTCGTCCTGGGGACGGTCTTCGTCATCCCGCTCACCCAGATGGTCTTCTTCGCGTTCGTCGTCCGCCTCGGGGACGCGGGGGCGAGCGCGTCGGCGCTCGCGAGCGCCGTTCAGTTCACGGCGATCGGCAACGCCGTCGCGACCGTGACCTACTCGAGCGTCTTCTCCGTCTGCCAGACGACCGACTCCGAGAAGTTCCAGGGGACGATGGAGCACCTGCTCGTCTCTCCGGCGAGCCGGCTGGCGATGTACTTCGGCCGGGGGCTGATCCCGATCCTGATCTCGCTCGCGACCGTCACCGTCGGCCTGACGTACGCCGCGGTGTTCTTCGGGGTCTCG
This sequence comes from Thermoplasmata archaeon, assembly GCA_030037035.1. Taxonomy (GTDB): domain Archaea; phylum Thermoplasmatota; class Thermoplasmata; order Lutacidiplasmatales; family UBA184; genus Lutacidiplasma. The sequence goes on along the minus strand of JASHSA010000151.1, from coordinate 8,436 downwards.
ATCCCGGCGTCGTCGATCCCCTCGCTCGCCGTCTCGGTCGTCCTCACGGCGTTCGCGATGGTCGGCTTCGGCCTCCTCCTCGGGGGCGTCGCGCTCTACCTGCGGACGTCGATCATCCTCGGCAACATCTTCCTGTTCGTCGGGCTGCTGCTCTCCGGCGTCAACTTCCCGCTCTCGCAGCTGCCGCTCCCGCTCCAGTATGCCGGCTACGGGCTGCCGCTGACGTGGGGGCTCGCCGCGATCCGCGCGGCGATCTCCGGCGAGCCGCTCGGCTCGCTCGCGGTCCTCTGGGGGGCCGTCGCGCTCGCCGGGGCCCTCTCCTTCGCCGCGGCGATCTCCCTGTGGGAGGTCTTCGAGCGGCGCGCGCTCTCCACCGGCAGCATCGCGCGGTTCTAGGCCGCGTCCTCGCGGCGGCGGGGGGCCCTACTGGAAGGCGTAGCTGTAGCTGGGGCTGACGAACTTGCCGTTCTCCACGATCAGGAAGTCGCGGTCGAGAGGCCTGCCGGCGAAGAACCGCTCGAGGCAATCCCGGACCCCGTCGGCGTATCGGCGCTGGGCCTCGAGGCTTGTCCCCGAGACGTGGGGGGTCATCGCGTGGTTCGGCATCGTCCTCCACGGGTGGTCCTTCGGCGCCGGCTGGGGGTACCAGACGTCCCCGGCGTAGCCGGCGAGATGCCCGCTCTTCAACGCCGCGACCAGCGCGTCGGTGTCGACGATCCGCCCCCGCGCGGTGTTGACGAGATAGGCGCCCTTCTTCATCTTGCCGATCAGCGCGCGGTCGAACATCCGGTCGGTCGCCGGGGTCAGCGGGGAGTTGATGGAGAGGACGTCCGACGTGCCGAGCAGGGCCTCCAGCGGGAGGTAGCGGGCCCCCACGACCTCCTCCTCGGCGGTGCTGAGGCGGCGGTTGTCGTAGTAGTGGAGCCGGACGTCGAACGGGCGCAGGCGGATCGCGACCCGCTGGCCGATCCGGCCCATCCCGAAGATCCCGACGGCCTTGTCCTCGAGGTCGTGGGAGCGGGAGGCGACCTTGGCGATGTCCCACCCGCCGCCGACGACCTCGAGGTACGAGGGGACGAAGTTGCGCACGAGCGCGAGGACCTGCATCACGACGTGCTCGGCGACGCTGACGACGTTGCTGCCGGTCACCTCGGCGACCGTGAGGCCGCGCTCCGCGGCGGCCTTGAGGTCGAAGTGGTCCGAGCCGACCCCCGCGGTCAGGAGCAGCTTGACCTGGGGCATCTTCGCGAGGCGCTCGCGCGTGATGTACGCCGGCCAGAACGGCGTCGCGACGACGACCGACGCGTCGGCGAGGAGCGGGTCGAGCTTCGGGCCGGTCTCGCTCGTCGTGACGAGCTCGTGGTGGTGGGCTCGGACGAACTCGTTGAGCCCGAGGGCGTTCTCCGCGCAGCCGAGGAGCTCCGGAACCTCTTTCGCGTACGCTCCCCCCGGGTAGGAGATCCAGACAATCTTCATTACCGACCTCAGCCCGAACGGCCTTTGGACAACAAAAGCTCGGCGTCCGCGCGAGGGGCCGAGCCGGGTCGGCGCGGGGTCGGAGCCTGAGGGAGTCCTCGCCGCGTGCCCCGGTCGAGGCGTCAGGCCGGCCGGCGAGCCACGACGACCGGCGTTCCGAGGCGGAGCTCGGAGGACCCCGGCGCGGCGTCGAGTCGCGGAGCGGAGTCCGACCCCGTTCCGGCGCCCGCCGACGCGTGGGGCCCCTCTCCCGCCCGAGGCACGAACGTCACGGTGACCGAGGCCGGAGCGCCCGAGACCACGGCCCGGCTCGGCACGCCGGTCGCACGGTAGCCGACCTCCCGAACGACGGAGTAGCGGTAGGTGCCGTTGCCGAGGTGGGCGACGATCGGGCCGCCCGTACTGTTCGTGAGCGTCTCGCCGTGCACCGTGACCGACCAGGGCTCTCCCGCACGGCCGACCTCCCAGAACGTCACGTAGTACGGATAGCTGAACGAGAACGTCAGCCGCTCGGCATGGGTGAGGTCAAGGGTGCCCGAGGCGTTCACCGCATGTCCGCCGAAGCGGGCAGAGATCGACTGACCGACGAGCGGAGAGGCGACCGCGTAGCTGTACGCCCCGCCGGTCAGGTTGAGGACCTTGGTCGTCGACCGATCCGCGCAGACGGCCTCCCCGGAGAGATTCACGCACCAGGACCGGTCGTGCGCAAGACCCGTGACCGCGATCGTCAAGGCATACGTCGCTCCCCGCTCCAGCTCGACGGAGATCGTCGTCGAGGCATCCTGGACGGCGATCGACCCGGCCGGGGGCCCGCCCGTGACCCGGAAGCCCTTCGGACCCGAGAGCGAGTACGGGTAGCTGCCGTTGCCGACCGCGTACGTCGCCCACGCCCCGTACTCGTGCGCCCGGACGCCGCCGAGCTCGATCGACCAGCCGTGGCGGGAGAGCGCCCCGGACGGGAGACCGGTCTCGTGGAACGACACGAGATAGAGCGGGCGTACGACCGAGAGCGAGCCGTCGACCAGGTTCGCGACGAACAGCTCCGAGAGCTGCGGGTCGTACGCGACGGAGTCGGGATTCTCCCCGACGCCAAAGTATCCGAGCAGCGATCCGTTCGCGCCGTCGAGGACCTCGGTGAGATTGTATCCGAGGGCCAGGTAGAGGTAGCCGTTCCGGTCGTCGAAGGCGATGGGGTCCCCGAAGCCGTAGAACTGCGGAGCTCCCAGCAGCGGCAGTCCGACCTCTCGGATCAGACGTTCGGACGCGGTGCTGACCTCGAAGACCGCGGAGTAGCGCTCGCTGAGCAGGAACAGGAGGCCGCTCGCAGCGTCGACCGCGACGGCCGTCGGGTCGATCACCCCTACGTCCACCTCGGCCACCACCGAATTGTTGGTCCCGTCGATCACCGTGACGTTCTCCGAGCCGACGTACGCGACGTAGAGGTCGCCGTTCGCGGGGTCGTAGGCGATCGACGTCGGGAACACCTGGACGGCGACCGAGGCGACCACCGCGGCCTCCGAGGGATCGATGACGCTGACGTTGTCGCTCCCAGCGTTGACGACGTAGACCTCCCCGTTCCCGGAGTCGTAGACGTCGGTGAGTGGCTCCGCGCCGACCGTGATCGAGCCGAGGAACTCGTCGTTGGTGGCGTTCAGCACGCTGACGCTTCCCCCGGCGTCGACGACGTAGACGCAGCCGTTGTTCGGGTCGAACGCCGCCATGATCGGCTCCGAGCCCGCCGAGATGCGCGCAACGACCGAGTCGTTGGAGGGGTCGACGACGTCGAGCGAACGCGTCGCCCGGTCGGTCACGAGGAGATCGCCGTTGAGCGAGTCGTAGGCGATCGCGTCAGGCTCGCTCCCTAGGATCACGTCGCCCACGAAGTGGGCGGTCGTGGGGTCGAACACGCTGAGCGAGTTCGAGTAGTAGCTGGCGACGTAGACGTCCCCGGTCGTCGGGTCGACACCCAGGGTACTCGGATCCAAGGGTGTTGGCACTGCTGTAGCCAGCGTGTCGTTCGAGATGTCGAAGGTCGACAGATTGCCCGTCAGTCCGACCGTGGCGACCACGTCGAGCTGCCCCTGAGGCGCGTCCACCGCCACCGATTCGGGCGCACCCACCACCGAGAGCGTTCCGACCACGACGTCGAACTGACCGTCGATCACGCTGACGTTCGAGGAGCCGGCGTTCGCGACGAAGATCTCGTCGTTCGCGGGGTCCACCGCCAACGACTCCGGCTCCGACCCCACGGGGATCGACCCGGCGATCCGGTCCGACATGCTGTTCACGACCGTGACGTTGTCGTCGAGGAAGTCGGCGACGTACAGATTCTCGTTCGCAGGGTCGTAGGCGATCGACACCGGCGTTCCCCCGACGGTGATCGAGCCGACCCACGAATCGTTCTCAGGATCGAGCAGGAGGAGCCGGCCGACATCGTTCCGGGTCAGAATCCCGACGTACACCAGCCCGCTCACCGGGTCGTAGGCGATCGACGTAAGGTAATACCCCGAGGGCAACGTCGCCACGAGAGTTCCGGTCGACGGGTCGATGACGGAGACCGTGTTGGACTGATCCGCGACGTAGAGCCGGCCGTTGGACGGGTCGTAGGCGATCGAGACCGGCTCGTCCCCCGCGGGGATCGCGCCGACCACGCGGTCGGAGGTCGGGTTCACGACGATCAGGTTGCCCGAGCTCTCCGCCGCGACCTCGAGGTCGCCGGTCGCCGGGTCGTAGAGCAGCGCCCGAGGTGTGAGCCCGATCCCGGAAAGGAAGTTTCCCGGGGCCGACGTGCCGTTCGTCAGGACCAGAGTGCTCTCGACCTCTCCTGGGACGGCCTCCGACGGACCCAGCACCGCGTCGGGAGCGCTTACCGATGCCGCGGGGGATCCCGAATTCTGACCGAGCGCGCCGGCGGCCGCCTCGCCGGGGGCGGAACCGACGCCGCCCCCGTGGCTGCCGACAGCGCCGGTCGATGCGAGAGCGCCCGACGTGGTCACCGCGAGAGATGCGAGCGCCAGAACTGCCAGGACGGCAATCGGAAGGACCAAGCTCCTCAGAGCGCCTAGACGTCGTGCAGGCATGCTCCTCAGTGAGCAGGTGAAAGGCCCGCTCCTACTTGACGTTTCAAAACGCCGTCTCTTGCCTCTGCGCAGACGTGCAGCCCCGATTCGTGCGGGTGGCCGAGGGACAATCTCGAAGAAGAGTGCCGAATCTTTGACGGCAAGTACGTCCAGTCGGATTTGAGTCGACGACCCCCTGCTCGTGGGCGGGGCCGACAGGGTACTCGCCGTTCGGACCTTCATTACCCGATTCGAGACCGGCACTACCCGACGCCGCACGCCCTAGGACCTTCGTTCGCTTGGCGGTCCCCGAAACCGCCTTCTCATAGGTCGGTCGGCCCTCTACCACCAAGAACCAAAGCTAACCACATCCGGCCAGAGGGGAACCGGGGGCCCGTGCCCAATTTTGCGTCTCTCCTAGCCCGACCTCCGACGGCGGCGGTTTCGGGGCGGGCTCGCATGGTGTCCACCCAGCCACTGGGCAAAGGGCATGAGGAAGCTGGGGAGGTCCTGGAGGTCCACACCCCATGGCGCTCGGCCCGCTTCGAAGAATCGGTACGGGTAGAGCAGCCCACATCGCAAAGCACGGGATTACCCCGGAAGAGGTTCAACGGGCGTGGGATGGAACCCCGAGGCCGTACGCCCGTCGGGGGCGGTCTCAAGACCTGCCCCGCCTAGAAGTTCTGGTTCGAGTCCCCTTGTCCGGACGAATCCTGTTTGTGGTGGTGGAGAAGTGGCCGGACGGTGGGCTAAAGGTGATTACGGCGCGAGACGCAACGTTAAGTGAGAAGCGACTCTATTTGCGAAGGTCATGAGGAAGCAGAAGTCGCGCCGGATCACATCTTCCGACGAGCTCTTCCGGACGGCAACGACGCAGTGGAAGAGGCTTGAGGGGGGCCTCCCCTCGGTTCAACTGGAGTTTGGTCCCGCTGCGCTGGTCCGTCCGGGCGGGTCGAAGGCATCCATCCATGGCACTGCCACGAGTGGAATCGTGGCTCCCCCCGTTCTTGAGCCCCAGTGTGTGGTCACTACGGTTCAGTTGGTCCCGTTTGCCCGTCGGGCAGACCAGGTGGGCTTGGTAACCGCGTGACATGGCGGCTCCCCAACCGCCCCCGGTTTGGAAGGCCCGGGAGATCGAGTTTACCATCGACCGCGAAGTTTGGGGGATTTACGAGCTTGATAGCAACGTTGAGTTGAGAGCGAGGACAGTCCTCCTCAAGCTTCAACGTGTGAGGGTCGAGGGCAACCCTGAGCCTCAATACGCCGCCGCAACTGCCGTCCTAATGAACATCAACGCGCCCCCAAAAGTCCGCCGACAGCCCCCGACACAGCCTCCGAACTCGGACCAGCTCCAAGGAGCTCCGAAGACCGAGATCGCGTTCCGTGCGGTAGACGAGCCATGGAACCAGTATTCCTATGAGGACCCCGACCCAAAGGTAATACGCACCAAACTCGTCGTAAGCGGCGTCGTAAAGCTCGAAGGTCTCTACGATAACTTTGGTGCCCCCATGTATCAGGTGAACCACGCGACAGTGGTCGCACCGCCCTCAGACCGCAAGGTACTCGTAGGGCGATGAGAGCAGTCGAGGCGTCCGTGGCCGTCGCCTCGGTTCGACCTTCGGGGTTCACCTGCTAACAGGGGTTGTCACCGCACCAGCGCTGTCGGCAAGCGTTAGAGGCGGGCTCCACAGAACGTACAGTGGACCGCTCCCCCCGGAGCCAGCCCTCCGCACATCTTGCAGTGGAGGTAGACTATCGGTTGGGCCTGCGGAGCCGAGGCCGCGGCCGGTTGTACGATTACCACCTGCGGGGGAGGAGTCGGAGCATACCCCGGGACCGGCCCCGTTGGCGGTTGATACGCCGCGAATGGGGCGCGGGCTGCGGCAGATGCTTGCGCGCATCGCGGGCATTGGGGCTGCGTTCGAAGGAGACCTACCTTGACCTTCGGGAGCCGACTGAAGCAGCTCTTGCAGTATGCGGCGCCGCACGTCGGACAGGGTGTCAAGCCCGGGTTGTGCATGAACTTCTGATGATCCCCGCACAGCACGCACGACTGAACGAACGGCATGGTAGACTCCACCCTCCGTCGCCGCGTCAGCCTTCGTGGGAATTGAACCTTGCCACGTCAGAGAGTCTCGCTCCGGAAGCACCACTTTGCGCAGGACAGGGCATTTCGATTGCCTTTTCGGGCACTTCGCTCTCACTCGTGCCGCGAGTCTGCTCTGGATGGGCATTCGAGCGGTGCACGTGCTCCATCTCATCCCGACGGAGTTCACCGGTCGCGCCAGATGCGTAAAGCTGAGGCCGTACCCGCGCTCCTGAGTGGTCGAGGTAGTCGACAGCCTCCGAGATGTGCGCATTGGACCACGAGAAGTAGTAGTTTAGTAGCATTCTCGCCCGTCCCGACGGAAGAGGCGACTCATACGAGGATGGACCGGCTCGCTGACCATGAGTGGGCCCAGTCCGACCTAAGCCGTGAGGGGTTTAGACGCGCTAGATTACTCAGCTAATCGGGCGCGGGAATCGCTCTACCCCTTCCACGCTAACGAGGGCCGGGGCAGAGCGTAAGGTCCACTCATACGCCGTCGACCGGGGCGAGCCGTCGCGACGGGACTCGGACATGGCGGTCGGTCCCTCGACATCGGAGAGGAAGGCTACCCCCCACCCCGGCCGAGTAAGGCCGTCCTCCGTTCCTTCGAGTACTTTCGCCACCCGACGAGCGATTAGTTAGAACAATCCGTCCCCCTCGCCGGTACGACGCAGGACTTGGACTCAGGCCTTCAGCTAGCCCGGCCGAGGGAGAGAAGGATCGACCTCTCCCATCGGAGAGGATACGAAGGTGCGATCCGGGAACCGCTCGCGGAGGCGGATGCAAACCATCCCAATCCACTCGACGTTGTTGGCCGGCAATCCCATGTCCGCCCCGAAGTCGGGAGGGCCGACGGCAGGACGAGGACTCTCATCACGCGGCACTCCATCTACCGTTCCTCCTCGTTTCGCTGCAAGGCTCGGTCCCCTCTTCGAGCCTCGCTAAGCAGAGTAGGAGCCGGCGTACGCGACGCCCGCCCCGGCCCCTCGAGGGTACGGAGCCTACAACACCGCCGACACGCTACGTTCCGCTAGAGGAGAGACTGGATCTCGTACCGCCGGGTCAAGTCGAGGACGGCCTCGCAGTTCGGGCAGACGGGCCGGTGCTCGATGTCCCCGGGACCAGGGGCTCCCCGAACTATGCCGCAAAGAGGGGACGGAACGCCTCTCCTAGTGCTGTCAGTTCTCGAGTCGGAACGTTGCCGTGCCGCAACCTCCAAGAGAACCGGACCGGCTCTCCGCGCTCCTTCAGGGCGGAGGACGTATCGTAGAAGTCTGCCGCGAATCCGTCGACGAGCTTGCTGGGGCTCGACTCCTACTCCAACCGCTACCGCTGTGCTCGAGGCCCGTGCAGTACTCGCCGAGGTCTGGCCTGTCGTCCGCTAGACCTAAGCAATTCGAGAGGGGGGAGGGGCTGGCGTCGCCCGAGGGACTCCCACTTCTCCGGCCGGACACAGTAGGTTACCACGAACAGGCTACCTCCTGGATAAGTGCCCGCGGTCGGGGGGGGGAGCCCATGACCGCGATGATCAGTAAGAGGGCGAAGCGCACCCTCCGCCGTTTCAACTCGGAGCAGGACAGGTCGGAACCGGGCAGAAGGTCGCGTTGAGCGTGAGGAAGTTCGGCTGGCCGGCCGGCTGGCCTGGCAACTTGAATGTGGCGAAGAGAGTTAGACTCTGAACCGCGCCCTGCTGAACGTAGGTTTCGTAACTCCACACCTTTAACCAAGGGAACGTACACGGCGCTGGGCTGCAGCCAGGGGCCTGTACGAGAAACGGTCCGGATACATTCGTGAAGATCCAAAACGAGGCGT
>JASHSA010000025.1 GCA_030037035.1 Thermoplasmata archaeon | reverse complement strand
GGGCAGTAGCGCGGCGGGGGGTAGCTCAGCTCTTCCCCGAGCCGCCCGCGCCGGCGTCCGACGGCCCGCCCGCCGCGCCGTCCCCGCCGGGTCGGCTGGCGTCCTCCTGCCAGGCCGCCGGCGGGGTCGGGGTCGGAGCCTTCGGCTTGCGCAGCAGGGCGACCGCCAGGGCGACGACCCCGAGCGCGACCCCCGCGGCGGCGATCGCCTCCGCCGTCGTCAGGTCGGCGTTCACGGTCGACCGCGTCGCGTACGACGGGACGGGCGTTGCGACGTAGGTGACCGCGACCCCGGTCGCTCCTCCGGCGACCGTGAGCGTGCCGCTCGCGTCCGCGACCGTGTAGCCGCTGACGCTCGCGAACGTGTAGGAGTACGACCCGTTGGAGAGCGCGAGGGTGATCGAGGTCGTGCTGGTCGGGTAGGAGGTCCCGTCGACGACGACCGACCAGCTCGCGCCGCTCGCCAGCCCGCTCTCGCTGAACGTCACCGGGTAGTACACCTGGCTGAAGACGACGTTCACCGTGTACGTCGGAAGGTCGCTGACGGTCCCGGAGCCGCTCCCGTAGGCGACGGTGTAGCCCGCGACCGGCACGACGCGGTAGGTGAAGCTGCTGTTCGCCGGTACGGCGAGGCTCGCCGTATCGCCGACCGCCGCGACCGTCGTGCCGTCGATCGTCGCCGACCAGGGACCGGTGTAGCCGCTCTCCTGGACGACCAGGTCGACCGAGGGGACGACCGTCGACCTGAGACGTACCGGTACCACGTAGTTCGCCGAGACGTTCACGGTCCCGGAGGCCGGGCTCGCCGCGAGGCCGCTCGGGGCGACGACGCTGAACGGATAGCTCCCGGCGACGACCGAGAACGAGAGGTTCGCGGCGGTCCCGTTCTCCTCGACGCCGCCGAGGTAGACCGACCAGCTCTCTCCGGTCGGAAGGCCGGTCGCGACGAACGAGGCGGTGTAGAGGGGGGCGAAGCCGAGGATGACCGCGAGCGGCTCGTCGGTGACCACGACCTCGCCGCTCGTCGTGTTCGCCCGGTAGCCGTCCGGGTAGCTCACGGTGAACGCGTAGGTCCCCGGTAGCTCGTCCACGGCGATCGCCGCGCCGACGGTCGTGAACGTCCGGCCCCCGACCGTCACCGACCAGCTCGTGCCGCTCGCGAGGCCGCGCTCGGCGAACGTCACGACGAACGTCCCCTCCGGCGCGCCGAGGGGATGGTAGTCCCACGCGGTCGCCGAGATGAAGTAGGGGGCGAGCACGCCGTCGGCGTACGTGTGCCAGTCGGCCCAGTAGTTGCCGATCCCGACGGAGTCGTTGAACCAGTTCTCGCCGGAGAAGCTGTAGGCCTGGATGTGGGCCGGGTTGTACGTCGACGTCGCGCCGTTGTCGCCGGAGAAATCGTTGTCGAAGACGAGGTTGGCGTACGTGTACTCGAGCAGCTCGACCCCGTAGCTGGCGTCCCGGACGAACGAATTGCCGGTGAGGACGTCGCGGAACGCCGGCTGGTAGGAGGTCGTGAAGCAGCAGCGGACGATCGTGTACGGCCCGACCACGACCCCGACGCGGTCCTCGTAGGCGGAAACGTCCGTGAGGAGCGCGTGCGAGGTCCCGTTCAGCATCGCGCCGAACGCCCCGTTCGAGGCGTTGACGTCCTCGACCGTCAGGTTCGCCGAGCCTTCGTCGTACAGCGCGGCCGGATAGTGCGTCGCGACGACCGAGGCGACGCTCGAGTTGTTCGTCGCGGAGGTGAGCACGGCCGTGACCGGGAAGACCCCGAGCACGAGCGACGCCGGGTTGAACGGCGCGCTGGAGTACGGGTCGGTCGCGTCGACCCCGGAGACGTGCGCCTCCTGGACGAGCCCGAGCAGGATCCCGTCCGACCAGGCGGTCGCGGAGGTCGTGTTGATCCAGGCGCCGGTCCCCTCCACCGCGAGAACGCCGGCCGAGCCTTCGGTCGCGTTCGTCCCGACGATCGTGAGGTCCGAGAACGCCTCGATCTCGAAGCCGATCGCGTCGTCGGCGACGTCCAGCCCCGTGATCGCCGTCCCGACGGAGTAGAGCAGCTCGCCGCCCACCGCGTCCTCGACGTGCACCGAGCGGATCGTCGTGCCGGTCGCGTTGCTGCCGAACACCCCGAGCGCGCCGTCCTCGGCGTCGACGTGCTGGACGGCGACGGCGAGCGTGTCGTTGAAGTAGAGACCGACGGCGTCGACGGCGGTGACGTCGGCGACGGTGGTGTCGTTCGACGCCTCTCCCTCGAACGCGGCGCCGTCGGAGGAGGCGTAGAGGTCCTGGAAGTCGCCGTACGCCCCGCCGATGTCGAGGACCCCTGCCGCGCCGTCGGTGGCGGTGACGCTCCGGGCGGAGGCGTCCGGCGAGTCCGAGAGCGTGAGGGCGGCGCTACCGCCGTAGATCGCCTGGGCGTTGACGAGCGTCAGGTCGGGCGAGCTCGACGCCCAGACCCCGAACGAGCTGTCGGTGCTCGAGATCCCCTCCGCGAACGCGTTCGAGACGTGCCAGAGCGAGAGGGCCCCGCCGACGGGGATGCCGCGGGCCGGGTTCTCGTAGCCGACCAGGTTCAGGTCGGTGAACGTCGCGTTGGCGCCGAACCAGTCCGCGATCTCGGAGCCGTAGTACGGCAGGTCGACGTAGCCGTACGGGACCTGGGAAAGGTAGCAGGTCCACGGCAGCACGGAGGAGCTGTCGACGCAGAGCCGGCCGGTGGTGTCGGGTCCCTGCGTGACGTTCGTGAAGTTCAGCGGGTCGAAGACGTCGTACGCCCAGACAAGGTCGAACTCCGGATAGCCCCAGTCGTTCAGACGGTTGAACGTGACGTTGACGTCCAGATTCAGGTTGACGAACGACAGCGTTCCGTTCGTCCAGCCGGTGACGTTCCGGGCGAGCGAGGTGGCGAGCGCCGTGCCGTTGAGGTAGAGCGGGGCGTTGAGGACGGTCGGGTCGGGGACGAGCGTCGCGTAGGCGCGGGAGTGGCTCCCCGCGGAGGTGACCCGCGCCGGCACCGTCTCGTTCAGCTGCCGGAAGCCGTCGGCGAAGACCGTGATGTTGTAGCCGGCGGCGGTCGGCGGCAGGACCATCTCGGAGACGCCGCTGCTCGAGACCGGAACGTAGCTGAGGTTCCAGTCGGAGCTCCCGTTCGGTCCGACGAAGTCGAACGCGTAGCCCGGATCGTTCTGGATCGCGAGGACCGCCGCCCCGGTCGGGACCCCGCCGGTCGTGTTCCAGAGGCCGTAGAGGACGGACGGGCCCTGGTTGACGTAGGCCGTCGCCCCGGCCCACGTCTCCGCGACCCCGATCGCCGTCTCCCCCGTGTCGGCGCCGTAGTCGTAGGCGGCGCGGGCCGGGGACCAGGAGCCGTTCGGCTCGTGGTAGGAGAGCCCGAGCGAGCCGTTCACCTGGTTGACGACCGCGTTCGAGCCGGCCCCGGGGCCGCCGAAGACGAGCTCGGCGTCATAGAGCGGACCCTGGAGCGCTCCGACGTCGAACGCCGGCGCGCTGCCGTTGATCAGGTAGTCGGGGGTGCGCAGCGTGCCCGAATCCTTCGCGTTGAACTCGACCTGGTCGTACGTCCCGGTCGCGACGTACCCGCCCAGCTCGGTGACCCGGTAGCCGAAGTCGATCGTCGTGCGGCCGTCGACGACCGAGGCGTTGTTGTAGAGGTCGATCGTGATCGGGAACTGCAGCGGGAGGACCGGCCCGATGTCGTAGTAGAGGTCGTTGGGCACCACCACCCCGCCGTAGGAGTAGAGCGCCGACGCGTTGACGGTCGCGTTCGGCGCGGTGAAGTTCCAGATGTTGTCGACGAACCGGAGCGAGTCGCCGGAGAACTCGACGACGTTCTGGGTCCAGAAGACCCCGGCGTCGGACCCCGGGTAGGAGACGTTGGTGACGACCGTGTTGAGCTGGAGTCCGGACTGCCAGGGCGTCACCTCGGTCGTCGGGCTCGTCCCGTCGAAGAGGTAGCCGGAGGTATCCTCGTAGAGGCTGCCGCCCGTGGCGTTGAAGTCTCGGAGCGAGGCCGAGCCGAGGACGTCCGCGGTGTAGACCGAGTACGGACCGCTCGAGCTGAGCCCAAGGTCGGCGATCCCCATCGGGGCGGGGGTGACGTTGTACGTCGGACGGACCGGGCCGGCGGTCGGCGCGAGGACCCGATCGAGGCTCGGGAAGTAGACGTCGCTCGCGGCGAGCTTCCCTTCGGCGATGAGCCGCGCCGCGGACGCCTCGGGGGCGGCGCCCGGGGCCCCGGCGTAGCTCGCGTCGACCTCGGCGAGGCGCGCGGAGAGGGGCGACGTGAGGCCGTCCTCGGACGGGAGCTTCGTGAGCGATCGCGCGGCGTCGAAGCCGGAGGCGCTTCCCGAGCTTCCGGCCGAGGCCGGGGTGGCACTGCTCGAGGCCGGTGCGACGCGGGAGGAGAGCACGGAACTCGCCGGCACGACCATGAGGGCGGCGACGGCGACGACGATCGGCAGCAGCCAGAGACCCGTCGAACGGGGCGACAGCGTGCTCATGGTCGTTTTGACCCGCCCCCGGTCTATAAATTCCTTGAGGTCGAACGTGCGCCGCGGCGCCCCCCGGGAGCGCCGGGGCGCGCGCGGAGCGTTCGAACGTCCTCGTGGACCCGGCCGCTCCGGCCCCGAGGGCGCTAGGCGCGCGAGCGAAGTGCCAGGCCGAACCTACGGGGGATCTCCGACCAGGCGGCGATCGTCTCGGAGCTGCGAACGCTGCCCGGAGCGACCTGTCCCGGCAGGTAGCGATTCCATCGGCGCAGGCCGACGTACCACCAGGCGTGCATCCCGGCGCGTCGGGCTCCGAGGAGGTCGTAGCCGAGGTCGCCGACGTGGGCGATCCGGCCAGGCGGGAGGCCTAGGAACCGGGCGGCGAGCACGAACGGGCCGGCGGCCGGCTTGGCGAACGGATGCTCGCAGGAGAGGACGACGGCCCGGAAGCGCACGAGGAGCCCCATCCGTTCGAGGATCGTCCGGGCGGCATGGCCGCTCTCGTTGAGGACGTTGGAGACGATCGCGAGCGGGATGCCGGCGTCGTCCATCGACCGAACCGCCGGGGCCGCGCCCGGGGCGAGCGTCAGCTTCGCCTTGAGGAGGGTCGCGTCCAGTCTCGCGACGAGGTCGTCCTCCGGGATCGGCGCGCCGCTCCACCGGGCGAGCTCGCGCAGCTGCTCGGCGATGTGCGGAGTACGTCCGTTCGCCTCCTCCGCACGGGTCCAGCGGTCGCGACGCTCGAGCAGCGCCAGCGCGTCGGCGCGCGAGAACCCGTGCCGGAGCAGAGGCTCGGCCCAGATCCGTCGTCGCCGCTGGGCGAGGCGCAGGCGTTCGGACGGGGAGATCGAGAACAGCGTGTACCATGCGTCGGAGGTGAGTCCCTCGACCCGGGCCGCGCGCTCTCCCCGCCGTAGCGGCTTCCGCCGCGCCGTCACGGTGCCCTGCCGTCGGCGAGGCCCGCTCGGCTCCCCGTCCGCTCGGAGCGCTCGCCCTCCCCTGGGAACGCCTCGAGCCGGCGAGCGCGAGCCCGGTCGACGGTGGCGTGGGTCGCGGTAGGCGCCCCGACCCCGCTCAGGGGCGAAGACCGCGCCGGCCCGTCGGGCGGTCGGTCGTCCCGCAGGGCGACCTCGACGGTCCTTCCGGCCTTGGGTCCGTGATCGACGACGAGTCTCGAGAGCCTCTCCGGGAGCGCGTTCGCCCCAAGGGCCGGCGCGTGGGGCCTCCGGGGTGGGAGGGAGCGACGGTTCATGCCGATGGGATCTCGCGCACCGCCGTCCGTCCCCCCTAGTGCGCGAAGCGCTCCCGCATCACGAACGGGAGGACCCCGCCGGCCCGGTAGTGCTCCAGCTCGACCTCCGAGCCGAGCTTGACGTCGGTCTCGAACGACGTCGGAGCGCCCGCGTCCCCCTGCGCGACGATCCGGACGCGGGCGCCCGGACCGAGACGAGCGCCGTCGGCGAGCGCGAGGCTGAAGCGTTCCCGACCCGTGAGGCCGAGCCGTTTCCAGCCGTCCCCCGGCCGGAACGCGAGCGGCAGCACCCCCATCTCGACCAGGTTCGAGCGGTGGATCCGCTCGTAACTCTCGGCGACGACCGCCCCGACCCCGAGCAGCCTCGGGCCTTTCGCCGCCCAGTCGCGGGAGCTTCCCTGTCCGTAGCTCTTGCCGGCGAGGACGAGCAGCGGCACCCCCTCGGCGCGGTAGCGGGCGGCGGCGTCGAAGACGCTCGTCTCGGCGCCGTCGGGCAGGTGCCGTGTCAGGCCCCCCTCCTTCGGGGCGACGAGCTCGTTGCGGAGCCGCACGTTGGCGAACGTCCCGCGGACGAGGACCTCGTGGTGTCCCCGACGGGCGCCGTAGGTGTTGAACTCCTTCGGGGCCACGCCGTGCTCGGCGAGGTAGGCGCCGGCCGCCGAGCCTTCCGGGATCTCGCCGGCCGGCGAGATGTGGTCGGTCGAGACCCGGTCGCCGAGGACGAGGAGCGCGCGCGCCCCCTCGACGAGCCGGCCGTCGCGGGGAAGCCACGGCGGCGGCAGCCGCAGGTAGGGCGCCTCGGCGAGGTACGTCGACCCGGGCGCCCAGGGGTACCGCGGGCCGCCCGGCGCGTCGAGCGCGTCCCAGTGACGGTCCCCGACCTCGATCGCGCGGTACTTCTCCTGGAACAGCCCCGGCGAAAGGCTCGAGGCGACGAGGCGGCGGACCTCCTCCGGGTCCGGCCACAGCTCCTTGAGCGTCACCGGAGCGCCGTCCGGCCGCCGCGCGATCGGCTCGTGGGCGAGGTCGACGTCGACGCGCCCGGCGAGCGCGTAGGCGACGACGAGGAGCGGCGACGCGAGGTAGTTCGCGCGGACGTCGTTGTGGATCCTCGCCTCGAAGTTGCGGTTGCCGCTCAGGACCGCCGCGACGAACAGGTCCTGCTCCTTCACCTCACGGTCGACCTCCGCCGGGAGCGGACCGGAGTTGCCGATGCACGTCGTGCAGCCGTAGCCGACTAGGTCAAAGCCGAGGCGCGCGAGCGGCGCGAGGAGCCCGGCCCGCTCCAGGTAGTCGGTGACGACCTTCGAGCCCGGGGCGAGGGAGGTCTTGACGTGCGGCGGGACCCGGAGCCCGAGCTCGACCGCGCGCCGCGCGAGGAGGCCGGCGCCGATCATCACCGACGGGTTCGAGGTGTTCGTGCAGCTCGTGATCGCCGCGATCACCACGGAGCCGTCCCGGACCGGGGCCCCGGGGCGTCCCGGCCCCTCCGTCTCGGCCGCCTCGCCGTCGAACGGGCGCAGCGGGTCGTCGGACGGGTACGCGCGACCCGAGCCGTTCGCCGGCCGCGGGTGGGCGGAGCGGTAGGCGCCGAGCGCCCGGCGGAACGACGCCGGAACGTCGCGGAGCGGGACGCTCTCCTCCGGGTTGCGCGGCCCCGAGACGGTCGGCTCGATCTCGCCGAGGTCGATGCGGAGGACGTCGTCGTAATCGATCGCGCCGGGGGCCGGGGAGCCCCAGAGGCCGGCGAGGCGGGCGTACGCCTCGACCCGTGCGGCGAGCTCGGCGGAGCGGCCGCTTCCGCGGAGGTAGGCGATCGTCGCCTCGTCGATCGGGAACAGCGCGGCGGTGGCGCCGTACTCCGGGCACATGTTCGAGACGGTCGCCCGGTCCGGGACGGCGAGGTGGCCGACGCCGGGGCCGTGGAACTCGACGAACCGGTCGACGACCCCCTTCTCGCGGAGGCGGCGCGTGACGGTGAGCACGAGGTCGGTCGCCGTCGCGCCGCTCGGGAGCCGCCCGGCGAGCTCGACGCCGACGACCGACGGCCGCGGCAGGAAGTACGGCTCCCCGACGAGGACCGCCTCCGCCTCGATGCCGCCGACGCCCCAGCCGAGGACGGAGAGCCCGTTGACCATCGTCGTATGCGAGTCGGTGCCGAGCAGCGTGTCCGGGTAGGCGATCGGGCCGTCCGGGCCGTCGGCGCGCTGGACGACGTTCGCGAGGTGCTCGAGGTTGACCTGGTGGCAGATCCCGTTCCCGGGAGGCACGACGCGCAGGTGCCCGAACGCCCCCTTCGCCCATCGCAGGAACCGGTAGCGCTCGCCGTTGCGTTCGTACTCGCGGTCGAGGTTGATGACCGGCGAGCGGCTCGAGCCGTAGCTGTCGACCTGGACCGAGTGGTCGACGATCAGGTCGACCGGGACGACCGGGTCGATGCGGCCCGGCTCGACCCCGCCTGCCGCGGCGGCGTCGCGCAGGGTCGCGAGGTCGACCAGCACCGGGATCCCGGTGAAATCCTGGAGGAGGACGCGCTCCGGGCGGTAGGCGATCTCCCCGGCACCGTCCGGCCGGGCGCCGCTCGCGAGCGAGGCGAGGTACGCCCCGTCGCCGGAGCGGGCGTCGAAGTGGCGGACGGCGTTCTCGAGGACGACCCGCGTCGTCCGGGGGAGGCGGGCGAGACGCTCGGGGGCGACGCCGCGGAGGCGCTCGAGGCGGTAGACGGTCGTGCTCTCCCCGGCGAGCGGGACCGTCTCGGCGGCGCCGAGGGGATCGGGACGGCTCATGCCCTGGCCAGCCGGACGAGGTTCTTGGGCTCTGCGGGACGCCGCCGGGTCGACCGACCGCTCGACCTTCCGACGGCGGACCCTGCCGCCTCCCGCGCCGGAGCGTTCGGCGGTCCGGGCGTCGCTAGAACTCGTGCTGCAGGCGGGTGCCGCGGCGCTTGCGCGCGCGCAGGACCAGGGCGACGACCGCGGCGGCGATCCCGCCGAGGACGAGGCCGACGACCAGCTCGTAGCCCTCGATGGCCGGTAGGCCGAGGAACGACGGCTGGACGTCGAGGATCACCGTCTCGTTGCCGAACCCTTTGTTGGAGTCGGTGGCGAGGAGGCTCACGGAGAAGTTCCCGGAGGCCTTCGGCGTGCACGAGAAGACGAGGGACGTCGGGGCCGAGGGGCAGCCGCTCGGGAGCCCCTTCCAGACGTACGTCAGCCCGCCGGAGCCGCCCGTGACGACCGCCTTGATCGTCACGCCGTGGCCCTCGAGGACCTTCGCCGGACTGATGGTGAGGACGACGCTCGGCTTCGCGTAGACGGTGAACGGCGCGCTGACCGCGAGCTTGGAGGTGGCACCGTTCGGGTCGGTCGCCGTGACGTTGACGGTGTACGTCCCCGGCAGGGTCGCGAGGCAACCGATCTCGTCGGTCGTGTGGAGGATGCAGCCGAAGCCGACCGGCGCCTGCCAGGTGTACGTCAGCGGGCCGGAGCCGTTGCCCCCGACGACCGACCAGACCGCGTCCTGGCCGACGTCCGTGCTCGTCGACCTCGGGACCGGGACCGTGACGGTCGGGTCGGCGTAGATCGTGTACGAGCCGAGCGTCTCGGGCGCCGACGCGGCGCCGTTCGAGTCGGTCACCGTGACGGTGACGCTGTAGGTGCCGGGCTCCGCGGGGACGCAGACGAGGCTCGGCGCGTCGGCGACCGTGCAGTTCAGCTCGGTCGGGCCGGTCGAGCCGCTCCAGGAGTAGAGGTAGACCCCCGAGCCGCCGCTCGCCGTCGTGCTGAACGTCACGCTCTGACCGACGTCCGCGCTGGTGCGGCTCGGGCTCGGCGTCGTCGTGCTCGGGGCGACGCTGACGGTCACGGTCGGCGACGTCGCCGCCGCGGAGACGAACTTGTTCTCGTCGGTCGCCGTGACGGAGACGGTGTAGGGGCCGGACGCCTTGTCGGTCGGGACGCAGACGAGCATGTCCGTCGAGCTCGCCGAGCAGCCGAGCTCGCTCGGCGCGGTCCAGGTGAACGTGAGGGTCCCGAGGCCCCCGCTACCGGTCGTCGTGAACGTGAGCGACTCGCCGACGTCGACGTCGAGGTGGCTCGGGTTCGGGGCGGTGACGCTCGGGTCCGAGTAGACCGTGAACGCCGCCGACTCCACCGTCGGCGAGACGACGCCGTTGCCGTCGGTGACGTAGACGCTCACCGTGTAGCTTCCGGCGCTCGCCGGCACGCAGCTCAGCGTCGCCCCCGAGCCGAGGGTGCAGTTGATCCCGGGAGCGGAGGTCGTCCAGGTGAACGTCGGCGTCCCGGCACCGCCGTTCATCGAGCTGTCGAACGTGACCGTCTGGCGGACGTCGACCGACGAGGGGCTCGGGGTCGGCAGCGCGACGGTCGGGTCGGTCGAGACGACGAAGCTGAGGACCGTCGTCCCGGTCGCGGCCAGTCCGTTCGAGTCGGTCCAGGCGTAGGAGACGGAGAACGCCCCCGACGCGTTCGGCCGGCAGCTCAGCACCGGTCCGACGCTCGCCGTGCAGTTGAGGCCCGAGGAGGCGATCCAGGCGTACGTCCCCCCGCCGGAGCCGTACGTCGTGGACGCCGCGAACGAGACCGATTGGCCGATGTCCGCCGCGGGCCGGGAGCTCGTCGGCGGGGCCTGCTGGGGGTCGGCGTAGACCGTGAAGACGAGCGCCGACGACGTCACGGAAAAGCCGTTCGGGTCGGTGACGGTGACCGTGATCGACGCGTTCGTCTCCGGCGAGGTCGCCGTGCAGCCGAACGACGCGCCGGCGCCGGTGCAGCCGGGGAGGTTGTGCCAGGCGTAGCTGAGGGCGCCGGAGCCGCCCGAGGCGACGACGGAGAACGTCACTTTCTGGCCGACGTCCGCCGAAGCGACGCTCGCGCTCGGCGCGCCGACGATCGGGTCGGAGTAGACGGTGAACGCGAGCGCCGCGGAGGTGACCGCGAAGCCGTTGGAGTCGGTGACGGTCACCGTCACCTGCGCGTCCGAGACGGCGGCGCTCGGCCGGCAGGAGAACGACGCGCCCGCGCCCGTGCAGTTCGCCGGGAGGTCGTTCCAGGAGTACGTCAGGCCGCCCGAGCCGCCCGAGGCATGGACGGAGAACGTCACGGACTGGCCGACGTCCGCCGAGCCGACGCTCGCGCTCGGGGTCCCGACCGTTGGGTCCCCGTAGACCTGGTAGGTGAGCGCCGTCGTGCCGGTCGCCTTCACGCCGCTGCCGTCGGTCCAGACGTACGAGACCGAGTAGTTGCCGACGGCGCTCGGCGTGCAGTTCAGCTGCTCGCCCGTCGAGGCGGCGCAGTCGAGGCTCGCCGAGGCGCTCCAGGCGTAGCTGCCGCCACGGCTCCCGCCGCTGACGACCGCCGAGAACCTCACGCTCTGGCCGACGTCCGCGGAGGCCTGCGACGGCTCCGGCGGCGCCTGGCTCGGCAGCGACCCGACGACGAAGTGCAGGACCGTCGAGCCGGTCGCGAGCACGCCGTTGGAGTCGGTCCAGTTGTAGGAGACGGAGAACGACCCCGACGCTCCCGGCGCGCAGCTCAGGACGGCGCCGGAGCTCGCCGTGCAGTCCAGTCCGGCCGCGGCGAGCCAGGCGTACGTCCCTCCGCCCGAGCCGTTCTCGACCTCCGCCGTGAACGTCACCGACCCGCCGAGGTCCACGGCCGGGGGCGACGGGTGCGGAGGCGCCTGCGTCGGGTCGGCGTAGACACTGAAGAGGAGCGCCGGCGACGTGACGGACTCGTCGAGCGAGTTGTTCACCGTGACGGTGATCGACGTGGAGAGGACGGAGGCGCTCGGCGTGCAGGTGACGGTCGCCGTGATCCCGGCGCAGCCGGCCGGTAGCCCGACCCAGGTGTAGGTGAGGACCGAGGCGCTCCCCCCGCCGTCCGAGGCGGTCTCGGAGAACCGGACGTTCTGGTGGAGGTCGACCGAGGCCGGAGTCGCGCTCGGCGCCGAGATCGTGAAGACCGCGAAGCTGGCGTGCGCGACGTCCGCGAACGAGTCGTTCGCGTCGAAGCTGTAGACGCCGGCCGCTTCGTCCGCGGGGACGGTCGTCCGGCACGAGATCGTGCCGGCGGCGCTCGCCGTGCCGACGCACGCCATGCCCCACGGCGCCGCGACCGTGAACGGCGCGCTCGCCTCGAACCCGCCGCCGCTCAGCGTGACGGTGTCACCGGCCTCCAGGCCGTTCGGGGTGGCGGAGAGGTAGGTGACGACGAACAGGGCGGAGACGCTCTTTCCGCCGCCGCTCGCGGTGAAGTTGTACGGTCCTCCGGCGGTCCCCGACGGGATCGTGAACGAGCAGGAGAAGCTCCCGTTCGCGAGGGTCGTCGTCGGCGGGCAGGCGGTCCCGCCGGACCAGCTGACCGTGACCGCGACGCTCGCGGCGAAGTTCGAGCCGTGGAACGTCACGGTCGTCGTCGCCGGACCGTGCGCCGGCGTGACCGTCAGCCCGGTCACGACGGTGAACGACACGGTCGCCTGGTCGCCGGCGTCGTCGCGGGCCGTGAAGACGTAGACGGCACCGGCCGTGTCGCTCGGGATCGCGACCGCGCACGAGAAGCTCCCGTTGCCTTGCGTCGTCGCCGAGCAGGTCGTCGGGCCGCTCCAGCTCACGGTCACGCCGGTCGTCGCCGGGAACCCCTTGCCGTAGAACGTCGCCGACGTCCCCGCGCCCCCCGAGGCGGGGGAGACGGCGAGCGACGGCACGACCGTGAACGTCGCCGACGTCGACGGTCCCGCCGTCGCGGTGAACGGCGTGGCGCCGAGCGGCGCGGCGGGCATCGTCGTGTTGCACGAGAACCGTCCCGCGGGCCCGGTCGTGCCCATGCAGACGGTCCCGCCGGACCAGCCGATCGTCATCGAGGTGGAGGCGGCGAACCCCGTCGCGAGGAACGCGATCGGGGTGCCGACCGGGCCCTTCGCGGGGGTCACGGAGAGGACCGCCCCGACCCCGAAGGAGACGGTCGCCTCGTTGCCGAGGCTGTCGAGCGCGGTGAACGTGTAGCTACCGCTCGGGGCCGACGGGAGGCTGTAGCTGCAGGAGTACGACCCGTCGGAGAGGGTGGTGCCGCTGCAGGCGGTCCCGAGGCTCGAGGTGATGTTGATCGGCCGGGCGGAGCCGAAGCCGTAGGCGTCGAAGGTGAGCGACGTGCCGACCGGACCGCTCGTCGGGCTCACGCTCAGGCTCGGCGTGAGGACGAACGTCGCCGTCGCGACCGTCACGGAGGCGACGACGGCGGAGAAGACGTACGTCCCCGCCGGGCTCGCCGGCAGCGCGAAGGCGCAGGAGAACGCCCCCGTGCTCGAGCTCGTGCCGGTGCAGGCCGTCCCTCCGGACCAGTCGATGTTCACCGACGCGGAAGCGGCGAGGCCGGTCGCGCTGATCTCGACGGTCGTCTCGACCGGCCCGCTCGACGGGCGGAGGGTCAGCGCCGAGAGGACCGTGAACGTCGCGTTCGCCTCGATCTTCGGCGACGACGCCCCGGTGAACGAGTACGTCCCCGCCCCGGAGGCGGGGATCGTGTACGAACAGCTGAACGCGCCGGCCGCGTCGGCGAGCGCCGAGCAGACGTTCCCCCCGGTGCCGTTCACGTAGACCGTCTGGGAGGCGAGGTAGCCCCTTCCGGAGAACGTGACGGCGGTCCCGACCGCGCCGCTCGACGGGGTCGCCTCGAGCGAGGGGACGACCGTGTACGAGCCCGTGGCGCTGTCGGCGAACTTCTCGCTCTTGGAGGCCGGGCAGACGACGTTGTCGCAGGCGGTGAAGACGTACGTCGCCTTCGGGACCGACGGGATCGTGACCGAGCAGCTGAAGCCGCCCGACGCCGAGGCCGTCCCCGTGCAGGCGAGCCCCTTCGCCCACGTGACGTTGACGAGGTGCCCCGGGGCGAAGCCGGCGCCCGTGAACGTGACGAGCGTCCCGACCGGCCCCCGAGACGGGCTTACGGTCAGCGCGGCGGCGAGGGTGAACGTCGCCGTGGCGGAATCGGACTGAGCGTCGGTCGCCGTGAACGTGTACGGCCCGGCCTGTCCCTGGGGGAGCGTGTACGCGCAGACGAACGTGCCGTTCGTCGCGGTCGAGGTCGGCGGCCCGCAGGCGGCGCCGAGGCTCGAGGAGACCGTGACCGCCGAGTTCGCCGCGAAGCCGCGGCCGACGAAGTGGACGACGGTCCCGGTCGGTCCCGAGGCGGGCTTGACGGAGAGGTCCGGCAGGACCTGGAGGACGGCGATCGCGGTGTGGCCCTCCGCGTCGGTGGCGTTGAAGACGTAGGAGCCGGCCGTCGCCGCGGTGATCGCGATCGTGCAGTTCGCGGCCCCGCCTCCGCTCGTCGTGACGACACAGACGTTCGTGCCGTCCGGCCAGAGGATCGTGACGGTCGTCCTCGCTCCGAAGCCGGTCGCCGCGAACGTCACGTTCGTCTTCGAGCTCGGCGGACCCGGGCCGACCGTCGTCAGCGACAGCGCAAGATGGGGGGTGACCCGGAACGCCCCGGTCGCGTTGAGGCCGGCCGCATCGACCGCCTCGAACGGGGCCGGGCCGGCCGCGACGTAGGAGTTCGTCGTGTACGAGCAGTGGAACGTGCCGGTCGCCGAGACGACGCTCGACGTGCAGTCGCTGGCGGACAGCGTGTGCCCGGCCCACGTCACGGTGAACGTCTTCCCCGGCGTGAACCCCCCGCCGGAGAGCGCGATCGTCGACGCCTTGGGTCCGCTCGTCCCGGAGCTCGGGCTGGTGTCGAGATACGTGACGACGAACGTCGCGCTGGCGCGGTCCCCGACGGTGTCGGTCGCGGTGAACGTGTACGGGGCGCCGGCGGTGCCGGGAGGGATCGTGAACGTGCACGAGAAGTTGCCGTCCGACGCGGTCGTCGGGAAGGGCGAGCATGCGGGCACGGGGAGCCCGCTCGGCGACCAGCTGACGTTCACCGGGACGACCGCCCCGAAGCCGGTCCCGGTGAACTCGACCGGGGTGTTCGGCTCCCCGTAGGTCGGGCTGAGGACCAGCGACGGCTCGACGGTGAACTCGGCGCTCGCCGAGTCCCCGACGTCGTCGGTCGCCGTGAACGTGTAGGCGCCCCCGGGGACCGCCGGGATCGTTTCGTGACAGACGAACGTCCCGCTGGGGGTCGACTCGGTGCCGGGGCAGATCGGACCCCCGGTCCACGAGATCGCGATGGCGTGGCTCTGCACGAAGCCGCCTCCGGTGAAGGTGACCTCGGTACCGACCGGCCCGCTGACGACCGACGGGTCCAGGTACGACAGGACGAACAGCACGCTCGCCGAGTCGCTCGAGTTGTTCGACGCCGTGCCCCGGAACGTGTAGTTCCCTCCCGCCGAGCCGACCGGGATCGTGTACGCGCACGAGAAGCTGCCGGAGCTGAGCGTATCGCCCGAGCAGGCGCCCCCGTACGTCCACCCCACGTCGACCTCTTCCGAGGGGCCGAATCCGGAGCCGCTGAACGTGACGGTGGTCCCGATCGGGCCGTACGTCGGGCCGTCGGTGAGGCCCGAGACGACATCGAACTTCGTCGTCGCGCTGTAGCTCTGGTTCACCGCGTCCGCGTGGATCGTGTGCTTGCCGACCGACAACGGCGCCAGCACGAACGAGCACCAGTACGAGCCGTTGAGCGAGGTCGACGTGTTGCCTTCGCAGACGGTGACGGGCGTGCCGGCCGGTCCGGTGTAGGAGATCGCGACCGGGTAGCCGATCGCCTTCTTTTTCGCCTTGAACTCCTTGCCGCCGTAGCCGTAGGCGTGGACGTGGACCGTCGTCCCGACGAGGCCGGCCTTCGGGTTGACGTAGACGGAGGAGAGGACGGTCAGCGAGCCTTCGATCTTGCCGTTCTTCGTGGTCGTCGCGTTGAACGTCTCGAGGCCGCCGATCGTCTTCGGGATCTGGTAGACGCAGCCGAACGCGCCCTTGCTGGTGGTCTTCCCGGAACAGACGGTCGCGCTCGAGGCCCCGGGACCGGTGATCGTGATGTCGACGCTGTGGGCGAAGTCCGTGGCGTTGAGCGTCACGTTCGCCCCCACCACCGCGGCGCTCGGCTCCGCGACGAGGCTCGGCGCCGGCGGCGTCGCGGAGGTGCTGGTGTTGGAGGCGCCGCCCGCTCCGGGGGCCCCCCCGGGAGCGAGCTCTCCGAACGCCCCGCCGAGCGACGACCCGCTGGAGAGCAGGAAGACCCCCGCGACGGACGAGGCGACGACCACGACGGCGGCGAGGGTTCCGAAGAGCACTACGGCCCGACGTCGTGGGTACTGCCACGGCGGAGACGGCTCCCGGTGCATCGCCCGCAGGGAGGCGACAGATGCGGGTGGATAGTATCAAAGTAACTAGGCGTCGTTTTGGGCCGCCGCGGGGACCCCCACCGGCGGGACGCCCTCTCGGGGCGAGGGGTCCCCTACCCGTCAGGGTTCGAGGCCCGGGGAGGACCCCGCCCCGGACCCGGCTCCGGGGGGAGCTCCACGGCGTTCGCCCACGCGAGCCCTACCGTTTCCCCCGGCACGAGCGGCGAGTCCGAGCGGAGCTCGATGCGCTCGCCGCCGGGGCCGTCCAGCACCGACAGGAACCGCCGCCCGACCGTCCCGCTCGCTCGGACCCGGTACCCGACCTCCCCTCGCCCCAGAGGGGACGCACGGAGCTCCTCCGGTAGCACGGCGAGCTTCCCGAACGGGCCGTCCAGGAGGTTGTAGCCGAGGAACCGCGCGGCGCGGACCGACCGGGGCCGTCCGAAGACGTCGGCCGGTCGTCCGACGGCCTCGACGGCGCCCTCGAAGAGGAGCGCGACGCGATCCCCCAGGAACAGTCCCTCCTCGCGGTCGTGGGTGACGTGGATCGCGGCGGTGCCGAACGAGCGCAACGCCGCTCGGAACTCCGCGTGGAG
>JASHSA010000150.1 GCA_030037035.1 Thermoplasmata archaeon | reverse complement strand
CTCGGCGAGCTCCAGCCCGAGACCGGAGGCGTACGACAGGAGCGGGAGGCACTTCGGCGCGGCCTCGCAGGAGGGAGGCGGGTCGGTCTCGACGAACTCGTTCCCCCAGACCGTGTTGTTGCCGCCGACGAACGTCGTCGCGTTGTCGGACGGGGTCGACAGCACGCCCGCGTACATCAGGAGCGCCTGGGCCTCGGTCGGGAAGACGTTCCCGGCGACCAGGTCGTTCTCGGAGGCGTAGACGACGACGTTGAACGAGTTGAACGTGAACGGGTAGTAGCCGTTGTCGGCGAACCAGCCGCTGATGTTCGTGCCGTCCTGGAGGGCAAAGCCGTCGACGCCCCAGAGCCAGTACTGGAGGTCGTTGGTCGACGGGAGCGCCTCTCCGGGGTACTGGGAGGTGTTCGTCTCGGTCTCGAAGCTCGGGGGCGAATCGAGCACGGTCGACGCCGTCGTGCCCTTCAGGAAGACCCCCGGATAGACCGGGAAGCCGTAGTCGTTGTACAGCCCGAACGTCGAGGAGAGCGGCGCGCTCTGGTTGTTGGGGAGCTCGTACGGCTTCGACGGGATCCCGTTTCCGCTCGTCGAGAGCTCGGCGATCTCTTCGTTGGAGAACGCCCAGAGCGGCGTGTAGACCCCGGCCGCCACGTCGATCTTGAGCGTGAAGTTGAGCACGGTCGAGCCCTCGAGCGCGATCGTGTAGAACGCGTACGAGTAGTCGGAGAGCTCGGACTTGAGCCGGTAGACCCCGGGCATCAGGTAGAACGTCCGGGTCTCCATGCTCGGGGCGAACTCGGGGACCTCGACGAATCCCGAGGTGAAGTTGCCGATGCCGGTGTACTCGAGGAAGTTGAACGCGTTCGCCGGCGTCACGTAGATCGACAGCCGGTCGGAACCGGACGGAGCGCCCTCCCCCCAGAGCCCGGTCAGGATCGACGGACCGGTGCTCATCGTGCCGTAGTCGGTCTCGAAGAGCGGCCCGTGGCCGGCGAGGTTGCTCCACGCGACGCTCGCGCCCGTGGAGGTCTCTCCGGTCTCGTCCCCGTAGTTGAACGCCGACGGTACGGAGTGGAAGCCGGTCCCCACGTAGTAGGCGAGCCCCAGCGTCGCGTCGGCGGTGCTGAGGTCGACCTGGCTCCCCCCACCGGGTCCGACGATGACGAGCTCGAAGTCGTCGGTCAGATTGACAGGGTTGTACTTGACGCCGTTCGCCGTGAAGTTGGAGGGGTCCAGCACGACGCTCGAGCGGGCGTCCCCGCTCGAATTGAAGATCACGTAGTCCCAGCTGGTGTCGTTGAAGTCCTCCGAAGGGACCTTGGAGCTGGAGAGGTCGACGGAGAAGCTCACGTTGTTCGCCCCGCCGGTGACGGAGGAGTCCAGCGCGAGCGTCAGGTTGAACGGGTAGGTGATCTCCGTCGTGAGGTCCTCCTCGGCGTAGTAGAACCCGAGCTCCGCGTACTGGTGCGTGCCGAACGGCCCGTGGGCGGAGATCGAGTTCGCCGTCATGGCGGCCCGGGGCGCCGAGAAGTTCCAGACGTTCGTCAGGAGCACCATCGTTTCGGCGGAGGGGTAGTACGTGACGATGTTCTGGGTCCAGAACGAGTAGCCCGAGACCCCGAAGAGCTGGACGTTCGTGAGCACCGCGTTCAGCTGGACGCTGAAGGCGTCCGGAAGGTTCTGGTAGAGGTCCTCTCCCTGGATCCCCGTCGCGTTCGCGTCCACGAAGCCGAGCAGCGCGGTCGTGTTCACGATCGAGTACGTCTCCGAACCCTCGCCGTTGCCGCTGATCCCGTAGTCGGCGAGACCCATCGGGGCGGGGTCCCCGGTGTACAGGGGCCGGGCCGCGCCGAGCGCCTTCGACTCCGCGACCTGGGCGGGGGTCGCCGAGGGCCGGGGAACGGAGATGACGTCCGGACTCAGGCCGGCGGCGCGGACGGCCGCCAGCGCCCGCGACGCCATCGCCTGCGCGGCGTTGGTCGGGCTCGTGGCGGTCGAGACGGGGGAAGGGGTGGGGCCCGACGGGCTCGCGCCGGTGGCCGAGACGCCCGTGCCGGTCGCGCCGGGTCGCGCCCCGGAGCTCGGGCCGAGGATGCCGGAGCTGCCGAGGCCAAGCCACCCGACCACCGCGAACGCGACGACGGCCCACACGACGACCGGACGGTATTCCGCCACGTTTCGGACTCCCGGGCAGGGGGGAACCGTGTCAAAGGATATCTATGTTGTTGCGCGAGATTCGCGAAATCGGCACTCCCGGGCCGGTCGGCTCGAGCGGATCGTCGAGGGCCCTCCCGTCGGCCGGTCGTGTCGGTGCAGCGCCCCCCGCGCGCGTCGATCCGGACCCACGAGGTCCGGCACCGGCCGTCGCTCCGAGCGAGCGGCGGTCCCGAGGGACTGACCGCAGGATGGCAGGCCCTGCGGCCCCGTGGGCTCGACCCCCAGAGGCTCCCCGCCGTCGTCTCTCGGAGCATCCCCTCGGGCCGCCCCGGGACAGGGTAGAACCCGTCCCAGGGAGCGAGCGGCGATCGCGCTCCGCTGGCCGCCCCGTAGCAGCTCTCCGCACCGGTTTTCGCGGGCCGAAGACGGGAACCGGTAGGCCAGGCCGTCCGAACGCCGTTTCGTGCGGCGACGTTCTCGCGACCATTAAGAGTCGAGACCCGATTCCCTCTCTCGGTGGAAACACCCGGAGGAAACGAGGATGATCGTAGGGACGGTTGAGGCAGAAGCGGCGGCGCGAGCGGCCGCGATCGCGGCCGCTCGCGCGGCGGCGGCGTTGCAGGCGATGGCCTCGATCCGGACGATCGCGGGAGCCCGGGTCGGGATGGCCCGGATCGCTCCCTCAGGGGTCGCGGCAGCCCACCAGGCCGAGGCCCGGGCGCTGGTAGCGGCCAGGCAGGCAATCGCCCGCCTCGCCGCTGCCCGCGTCGCAGCGGCCCGGGTGGCGGCGGCCCGGGTCGCCGCCGCGCGGGTGGGGCTTTCTCGCGTCGCGGTCGCTCGAGCCGGTGTCGCGAGGGTCGCTGCGGCCCGCGTCGCGGCTGCGCGGGCGGGATTGGCCCGGGTCGGCGTAGCTCGAGCGGGTCTCGTGCGGATCGCGGAGGCACGCGTGGCGACCGCGAGGGCGGGGTTGGCCCGCGTGGCCCTCGCCAAGGCCGATGCCGCGCGCGTCGCGGTCGCTCGAGCGGGTCTCGTTAGGCTCGCCGCGGCCAGGGTAGGGCTCGCACGGGTCGCCGTCGCCCGAGCCGGTGTGGCGAAGGCGGCGCTCGCCCGGCTCCGCTGGACGCAGGCAGCCCTCGCCAAGGCCGGGGCCGCGCGGGTCGCCGTCGCAAGGGTCGCGGTCGCCAAGGTCGCCGCCGCGAAGGTCGCCGCGGGCTAAGGCGACCGAAAGGGGCTACCGGCCCACCACCCTCGGGGCGTTCGTCGGTCCCTTCGCACCCGGAGAGACCGTCACGCCGCGGCCTTCGCCTTCTCGGCGAGGCGCTCGGCGAGCCAGGAAGGGTACGCCGTCGATCCGAGCGGGAACGTTCGGTGGAGCGCGAGGACCCCCTCGACCGCGGCGAAGCTCCGGAGGAAGCGTTCGAGGGCCGTCGGAACGTCCGCCGGCACGAGCCCCGCGAGCACCGCCGGGGCCGAGTCCGGCTCTAGGCCCAGCCCGTCGCTCGCCACCGGCATCCACGCCGGCGTCGCTCGGCCCAACCAACCGTGGAGAGGCTCGCGGTCCCCGGGACCCCGGAGCTCCGCCCGGACCAGCGCGAGCGGGAACTCCTCGGACTCCGGGCCGTGCGTCCACCAGCACGCCCGGGAGTCGAGCAGCCGGTGGTAGACGCGCGCCGCGGTCTTCGGAGAGATCCTGACGCTCTCGGCGACCTGGGCGTACGTCGCGTCCGGCAGGCGCGACAGGGCCCGAAGCACCCGCCACTCGAGCCGGGTCAGCTCGCGCTCGTGCGGCGGGATGCGGTAGGGCCTCGCCCGGACCGCCGTGCCCGCCGGCCCGATGCGCTCGAGCAGGGCGGCGAGGCGGCTCGCCGACGCGTCGTTCTGCGACGCGAAGTGCACCTGGATCTTGCGCTCGGCCTCGTCCATCACGTCGCGCGCGAACAGCACCCCCTCCACGAGCGCGAGGTCCCGGAGGATCCGGTCGACCTCGCCGGAGCGACGGACCGCGAGGTCGCTGACGAAGACCTGGGCGTCGAAGAGCGAAGGGTTGGCGACGACCACGCGGTCCCGCAGGAACCCCCGTTCGGCGAGACGCTGCAGACGCGAGCGGGTGCCGCTCTCGCTCAGGCCTACCCGTTCGGCGATCTCCCGCGGCGTGACCCTCGGGTCGATGACCCGACGGCCGGCCCAGAAGCTCGCCTCCCCGCGGGGGGAGAGGTAGCGGTAGACGGCGAAGTCAAGGGGGTCCATCGAGGAACCTCGGTCGGACCGACGTCATGGGGCCGGGCGGGCTCGAGGACCTCCAGGACCTTCGCCGGAACGGCACCGCGCCCCAACGACGCCGCGGGGCCTCCTTCACTGGGCCAGCCGGCGGTCGGCGGCGCGCAGCCGCCGGCTCATCTCCGCGAGGATCCCCAGCACGACCGAAGGCTCGCTCGCCGCGAACCCCCAGAACTCCCACTTCTGCAGCACCGCCATCTTCGACGGACGCAGGGCGACGACGTCCGCCGAGCGCGGCAGATCGTCGAAGAGCGACATCTCGCCGAAGAACTGTCCGGATCCGAGCCGAGCGAGAGCGCGGCGGCCCCGGCGCACCTCCGCCGAGCCGTCCAGGATCAGGTAGAGGCCGTCCCCCTTGTCG
Organism: Thermoplasmata archaeon; assembly: GCA_030037035.1. GTDB lineage: Archaea > Thermoplasmatota > Thermoplasmata > Lutacidiplasmatales > UBA184 > Lutacidiplasma. The sequence goes on along the minus strand of JASHSA010000150.1, from coordinate 8,784 downwards.
CCCCGCCGGACGACGGCCTCGCCTCGGTCGAAGGCGACGATCCGCACCCACTGCGCGAGGTTCTTCAGCTGCTTCCCGGAGAGCGTGCCCAGGATCGAGACCTTGCCGAGCCGACGGGCAAGCTCGCGAGCGGGGAACTCGACGGCGGCCGGCACGCTGGCGGCAGCGGCTCTTGGGATTAAGAACTTTGGCGAATCCGTTTGGCGACGTTTCGTCGGACGCTACGGTGTCGGGCCGCGGCGGGGGCACTTCGACGCTTGACGTTCCACCGACCGCTCGATCAAGAGGTTCCCGTGGGGAGCCGCGGCGCGCGAGCGACCGTCCTCCGGGCTGGAGCGTCCCTCCTCGGCCGGCGTCGCACCGAGGCAAGGTTGCCCGGGGAGGGCGTTCTCGCCGGTCGCACCCGCGACCGTACGGCGGAGACCTGCGCGGGAGACCAAGGCCGGTCGGAGCGGTCCGAGGCGTGGCGTTCCTCTCTCGCACTTCCCGCCGGCCCCTGGCGGCAGGGGCGGGTCGAGGAAAAGGCGGAAAGCCTCCGGGTCGTGGGAGGGGGCCTCGGAGCGGGGACGGGGACGTCGGGTCGGACGGCGCCGGGTACTCGGGCAGGATCGATGAGCGAGGAGTTCGCGCAGAGCAAGTCCGCCCGGCTCCGCGTCATCCGCCTGCGGCTCACTTCCGGCGTCCTCATCGTGAGCATCGGCCTCGCTCTGCTGTTCGGGTGGCTCGCGATCGTCTCGACGAGCCCGACGCTCCGGGTCGTCGCCGTGGCAGCCCCGACCGTGGTCATCGTGGGAGTGCTGGTGCTCGCCACCCGGGGGATGAAGGCGGCCCGTAGGGCCGAGCTCGGACGGCTCGTCCTGACCCAAGGCGGGATCCACTTCGAATCCCACGAGCGAGAGAGCCTGGGCGGCTCGATCCCCTGGATCGAGGGCGGTGAGGTCCTGCTGGCCGATGCCGACGACTGGCAGATGCGCAGGGCCGGTGTGCGGACGCTCGTCGTGCTGCCTCCGGGCGCGCCGCGGTGGGTCCGACCGGGGAGGATCGGGCAGTTCGGGAACGCCCGGCTGGTCGTGAGCTGGCTCACGGTCGACGACGCGAAGCGGGCCGCCGCGGAGATCGAGGGTCGCTGGCCCGGAAACGCCGGCGCCGCGCCGCCGCGCTGACGCGACGCAGCGTGCCCGGCGCAGGCCCGCGCCGGCTCCGCACGAAGACCTTCAGGGTCCCAAGACCTGGGGCGGAGGCACCGAAGCTCGGCGCGATCGATCACTCTCGAGATCGGAGAAGAACCGGACACCCCGGGTCGATCCCGAGCCTCGATTCCGGCGGCTCAGGGTCGGCGCCCCCACGCTCTCGAGCGTTCGACCGTCCATCCCGACTGGATCGGCCCCAGGCGGTACGCCACGACCTCCGCCCCCGAAGGACCGGCGGAGACCGCCCTCCTTCGCGAACGGGCCCCATGGAGTTCGGCGTACGCGAGGATCGACCGCGCCGTCTGAGGCGGCAACAGCGTCCGTCGGCTCCAGTACCTCGGACCCCGCAGCACAAACGAACGCCCCCGAGCCACCATCGACTCGAGCCCGGTATAGTCGGTGAGAACGACCCCTCCCTCGGACTCCCAGCGCAGCAGCTCGACTCGGCCGTCCCGGTAATCGAGGCGCACGCCGACCGCCTCCAGCGTCACACGCTCCGCACCGGGCAGGAGTCGCGGCAACCCTACGCACCCGAAGGCGATGACGGCCAGCAGCGCGACCACGAAGATCCACTCACCGAACGATGCACGCGACCCCCCGACGCCGAGCAGGGCTCGGTAGTTCCAGACGACGTAGAGCGTGTCCGCGAGGAACGCGCCGAGGAGGATCGACACGAGGAAGAATCCCCCGCGCTTCCACTCTCGATCGACGCTACGGAGGTCGCGGTTGTCGATGACGGTCGGGTCCTCGACCCGAACGGGGGTCGTCGGGTCCCGCTGGGAAGGTCGGGTCACTTTGACCATCGGGACCCCCTTCAGCTGCGTCTCCGACGGCCCAGGTCGGTCAGGATTCGCTCGGTCACGGCCGGGGCCTTCGGAAGGCGAGCGCCCACGTCGACCCACGCGTAGTCGATCGCCTCGCGGCTCGGCCGAGGCTCGAGCTCTCCGACAGGATGGCCGAGGAAGCAGACGATCACCCAGTGGACGGGGCCCGGCGCGGAGTCCCGTTCGAACTCGTCGTAGACCCCGAGCAGCCCGACGATCTGGACGTCCAGGCCCAGCTCCTCGGCCAGCTCCCGTCTCGCCGCCGCGGCGAGGGTCTCCCCCGGGCGAGGATATCCCTGGGGCAGGACCCACGACTTGTGGAACGGTTCGTCCTCCTCCTTCATGACGAGGACCTTGGCGCCCTGGATCACCGCGACCGACGCGAGGACCCGTATCGAGGGGTCGCTCTCCTCGAGCTCTCGGGTTCCCCGCCGGACGGGGCGCGTCCCGGGCTCGGCACTGCCGGTCACCGAGGTCTCCCCGAAGCGCGAGCGCGCCCGAACCGCATCGACCGGGATCCGGCGGTCTTGATCGGGGGACCGCCCGCCATGGCGCCGCTACCGTGCCGCGGCTCCACTACCGCGTCCGAGCGCTGCCGACCTCTGACCCGTGGTCCGCCTCCGGACCGCCCTCTTCGGGCTCCGCTCACGGTGCCCCCCGTCAGGGGTCATCGGCACCGGGTGCGGTTTGCGTTCGCTCGACGCGAACGCGGGCTGACCCCACAGCCCGCAACAACAGACGCTCGGAAGGTTAAATCCTCAAGCCGTCGAAGCGGGGCACGCTTCCCCGCCCCGGTCGTCCGGTCGACCGCCGACGTCCGGCTGCCCGGGACCCGTACGCCTGCGCAAGGGCTCTCCGAGGAACTCCCGCGCCGTAACCGGGAGAGGGCCACGTCAGCCTCGCCCGAAGGTTCTTAACACCGGAATTCTCTTCCCGCCCCGGGTGCGCCTCATGGTGGTCAAGACGATCGTCCATTTCGAGATCCCCGCCCAGGACGCCGACCGTCTCTCGAGATTCTACAGCGAGGTGTTCGGCTGGAAGTTCGAGAAGGCCCCGATGCCCGGCATGGACTACTGGCTGATCTCCACCGGGCCCACCGGCAAGAGCGTCGGCGGGGGCATGTACCGGAAGATGGGCCCGGACGACCGGCCCCGGAACTTCGTCCTGGTCGACTCGATCGACCCGGCGATCCAGACGTTCAAGGCGGCGGGGGGCTCCGAGGTCGTGGGAAAGATGGAGGTCCCCGGAATGGGGTGGAGCTTCATCGGGTCGGACCCGGAGGGGAACGTCATCGCCCTCTGGGAGGCCCGGATGCCCGCCCGTCCGCCTCCCCGCCCGCGGGCTCGTCCCCGCGCGCGGGCGAAGGGCCGCCGCAAGAAGTAGGGGCCCGGCCGCCACGTCGAGCGCTCCCCCGGAGACGTACGGATGATCTGCGGCATGGCGTTGAGCACGGCGAAGGCCGGCAAGGCCGAGGAGCTCGTCGCGGCCGCGCTCGAGCACGCGAACGCCCTGCGCCAGCAGCCGGGGTGCGTCGGGGCGTACGTCCTCTCGGAGCGGGGCGCGGCCGGGCAGGTCTCGATCTCGCTGTTCGACAGCGAGGAGACGTTCCTGCGCGCGGTCGAGGCGACGCGCCCGGTGATCGCCAAGCACCACCTCGAGCGGCTCGTCGAGGGCGCCCCCGTGTTCCGGGTCTTTGACGTCCGCTGACGCCGGCGACGCTCGTTCCGCGTCCGCCTAGGCTCGGCCTACGGCGCCAGGCGGTCGGACGCCCTCGTTGCGGACCGCGCGAGGCGAACGCTCCTGCCGGCCCGAGGCGGGCGCGAGATGCCGCGCGCTCAGCCGGGCGGGTCCGCGAACCAGGTCGTCACCCCGAACGGCCGGGGCGCCGCCACGAGGATCGTTCCCCCGGCGGCGTTCGGCGTGTACTTCGTGTCCGAGGTCGTGACCGTGTAGTTGTACGTGCCGTTCGGCAGGCGCAGCACGAGCGAGCGCCCCGTGCCGCTCACGACGGGCCCGCCCTGGATCGTGACCGTCCAGCTCGCGCCGGCGGGGAGGCCGAGCCGGCGGAACGTCACCTTGGAGGTCACCTCGCGGAACTTGACGTGGACGACCTTCGTCTTCTTTCCGGGGGTGACGGTCCCGTGGTAGCGCGCCGGCGCGTACTCCGACGTCGACGAGGAGAGCCTCCAGCTCCAGTGGACGGCCGGAAGGCTGACGTTCAGCGTCGCCGAGGTCGACGCGCCGGTCTCGTTCGGCGGACCCGGGGCGACCTTGGGCGACAACGCGACGCTCCAGGCGGTGCCGGGCGGCAGACCGGATTCCTTGAACTCGACGGCGCCGAGCCGGGCGAAGTCGACCGTCACGGTCGTCGAGCCGGTGACGTCCAGGGGGGAGACCGCCGACGCGGGCGCCGTGCCGACGACGGAGTAGCCGTTCGCCGCGGCGAAGTAGGGGAGGGGACCGTACGGCTCCCGGAGGCTGAGGGAGCTGCCGGTCGTCGACGTCGTCGCGAGCGGGGTCCCGGCGACGACCGACCAGGACGTCCCGTGCGGGAGCCCCCGCTCGTCGAACGTGAGTGTGGCGGCGCCGAGCGGGACGCTCGCGATCGAGAGGTTCTCGTAGGAGAACGACTCGCCGCCGCTCTCCGGGGTGAAGTTGCCGAACCTCTGCGTGGTGAAGATGACGAGGTCCGAGCCCGAGAGCGCGGTGACGAGGTCGGAGAGGCCCGGGCGCGCGACGTGGCCGAGCTTCGCCACCGACGTTCCGGTAACGAGGTAGACGAGCACGCCGAACGGACCGCCGACCGTCACGACGACCCGGCCGTCGTACGCCACCGACGTCATGGAGCTCACGTTCCGGGGGAGGGGAACGACGACCGGGGGCTCCCCGGGGGTGTAGAGGACCAGCGTGTCGTTCGGGATCCCCTCGAGAAGGCTCGCGACCTGGTCGGAGGAGCCCTGCACGAACGCCATCTCGGAGATCGGGCAGCCGAGACGCCCGGTCGCGCTGACGTTCGTGCCGGTCGTGAGGTTGAGCAGGCTGAAGCTGCCGTTGTCGACCTGGACGACGGCGAGGCTGCTCGCGGCGCGGAACGCGACGACCTTGGAGACGTCCTGCACCGGGACGGTCGCGAGGACCTTGCCGCTCGCCGCGACCTCGACGAGCTGCGAGGCGGCCGAGAGGATCCCCGGACCGACCTGGTCGAGGACGAAGACCCCGGCGGCGTCGGCGTCCAGAGCGTACGACTGCGAGACGCCGGGGAGCGTGGCGAAGGAGTACGGTCCGCTCCAGAGCCCGGTGCTAGGGTCGTAGTAGGCGATCTGCAGCACGGTCGACGTGAGGTTGAACGGCGAGGAGACCGACGTGCTGGTGGCGAACGGGATCGCGTTCCAGACGGCGGCGTACGATCCGTTGGCGAGGTCGAGGACCTCGGGGTCGTAGACGACCTCGGTGTTCAGGACGGGGAGCGTGATGTTGACGGGGCTCAACGCGCCGGTCGTGGCGTTGAACGCGAGGGCGCTGACGGTGAGCCCCTCGTCCTGGGGGAGCCCGACGTTGTCGTTCGTGTAGAGCAGCAGCGCGCTCGAGTCCCCGCCGGCCGCCGCGAGGTCGGTGAACGGGTAGACGTTGGTGATCGCGACCCCGTCCGCTCGTCCCTTCACCCAGACGTCCCGGTCGTACGGGAAGGGAGGAGGGGGGATCTCGTACGGTGCGTAGTAGCGCGGGATCGGGGTCGGGAGCGAGGAGTTCGCCGGGCTCAGTGCGAGGTCCCGGTCCCCTCCGGCCGGTCCGTTAGGCGTCGTGGAGGGGTCGCCCCACTTGTAGAGCGTCCCGGACTCGCTCCACAGGGTCCCGGACCACCAGAGCACGTTGTAGTTGACGAACACGCGCCCGGTGATCTTCCCGCCCTCGATGTACGGCTGGGACGGCTGGATGTTCATCGAGATCCCGACGCCCCCGCCGCCGCTGATCGACAGGGCGCCGACCCCCGCGTTGAGGGCGACCGTCAGCTGGGCCCCGACGGTCGCCGTGATCCCCCCGAGCATGACGTCGAGGCCCGGAAGGATGTCGGAGCCGCTCGACGTGGAGGGGAGCAGGAGGAAATCGAGCGAGACGCTCGGGCTCACCGTGATCGTCGCCGACAGCCCGATCGTCACCGCCCCGTAGTCCGGGACGTTGAACGTGTAGCCGGCGATCGGGACGTTGACCGAGACGCTCCCGCTCAGGGTGACGTTGACGTAGGCGCTCTGCCAGACGACCGCATCGTTCGAGAGCCGGAACGTGCCGTTGGCGGTGAGGTTGAACGTCACCGAGACCGAGACCGGGCCGGCGTCGACGCTGGGCGTGGAGACGCCGAACGCCGCCCCGAGCCGGAGCGTGCCGCCGGAGTGGAGCACGAGCGAGAGGTCGATCGACGGCAGGAAGCCGTACGACCCGCCCCCGGCGAACTCCGGGAACGGGAGGCTCACGCTGAACTGCTGGCCGAGGTCGAACTCCCCGAGGAGGTCGAGCGACCAGGTGTTGTTCCACCCTGCCGTCCCGTGCGGCGTGCTGAGCGTCCCGCCGTGCGTCCAGCCGACGAAGGAGACGAGCCAGCCGGGGGGGGCGATCACCCCGAGGGCGTACGACGACGTCGCGTACGAGCCGTTCGGGTAGTTCGCGACGACGTTCAGGACGGCTCCCGAGGGAAGCGTCCCCGGGTCGACGGTCGTCTCCCACAGGCCCGCGCCGACGTCGACCATCGGCACGGAGCTTCCGGCGATCTCCCCGGTGACGGAGACGACCGACGCGTAGCCGGGGTGGTTCGTGTAGACCCCCAGGACGTCCGAGAGCTCCGTCACGCCGTCGTCGAAGAACGGTCCTTCGAACTGGGAGACGATCGGGGGCTTGAACGGGAGCAGCCCGACGTAGGTGAAGTTGAGGTAGATCGTGACGCTCCCCCCGTGGACGGTGAACGACCCCGACGGCGACCGATAGGTACCGGCCGAGCCGACCGAGTAACCGTACGTCGCGTTGATGAGGGCGGTCGAGACGCTCGAGCCCAGGGACGAGAGCGACGGCTGCCCCGAGATGTTGACGTACCACGTCTTTCCGCCGGGCGCATGGCCGACGTAGACGTCGAACGTCACCGGGAACGTCACGGCGTTGAACGTCACGCCCACGGCGGCGGGCGCGCCGTTGAGGTAGAGCGTGTTCGGCGAGCCGGACCACCGGTAATCCTTGTCGGCCGGGGCGGAGCCGAACCGGTAATGGAGGCCGTTCACAAGGGAGGTCGAGATCGACGTCCCGGTCGACGCCAGCGACATCGTGCCGTTGATCAGTCCGCCCGTGACGTTCGTCCACCATCGCGAGCCCGCCGGCAGGCCGGTCTCGTTGAACCAGACCGTGTACGTCAGCAGACGGAAGGAGATCGGCACGGTCACCACGGCCGTGACGACCACGACCGAACCGACCGGCTCGCCGCAGACGACCTTCGCCGGACGGGTCGCGGGGCCTTTGACGACGAACGAGCCGCCGCTCGCCGTCCAGGAGACGTTCTGCGAGCTCACCGAGTAGGTGAACGCGCCGTTCGGGAAGCGGAGGCAGAGCGAGTCGGAGGCCGTGCTGTTCCAGCGCCCCTCGGGGGCCGCCAGGCCGGGAGAGGAGATCGACCAGTTCGTCCCGGCCGGCAGCCCGCGCTCGGTGAAGTTGACCTCGTAGTAGTCGGAAGGGACCGGATTGAGGTACGGCCCGCCCGTGGAGCACGGCGCCGCCCGTGCACGGAAGGTGATGTTGACGTAGTTGAGCGGTCTCGAGATGACGATCGTGCCGCAGGAAGGTCGCACCGAGTAGTTGCCCCCGGACTGGAGCAGGCAGAGGTTGTTGCTGGCGAGGCAGCCATGGAGGCTGATGCAGTAGGCGTAGCTCCCTCCGGGCTCGCAGAAGACGATCTCGTTCGACGTGGAGTTCAGCGTGGCCCCGCCGAGCTGGCTGGTCCGGAGGTTGACGAACCACCGCGTCCCGTTCCAGAGCCCGCTCTCGTTGAAGATCGCGGCGCCGCTGCCGAAGAGGCAGCCGACCCCTGGCCGCGTTCCGGGGGTGGTCGACAATGCCGCGGAGTTCGACGGTGACGGCGAGGACGACGACCCGGCGTCCTTCGGGACGGCCGCCTGCGACGCGAACTCCCCGAGCGTCGAGCCCAGCATCAAGACCGCCGCCACGCTGACGAGGACGACACGCCAGCGAAACGCGCTTCGCCGTTCCCTACGGCTGGTCACCGTACGCCCAGCTTCCCGACACCGTCCCCCGACTTAGCGGTTTCCCCGCGGCTCCCGGACGAAGAGGTCGGGGCGATCCCCCGGATCCGCGGGCCGGGGTCAGCCAAGCCTCCAGTACGGACCCGTCAGCCCGAGCTGCTCGAACGTCCTCTGAAGGACCGAGGCGGACGGGCGTTCGTAGTCGAGCTCGAGCTTCCTAGCGTAGATCGGGACGCTCATCCCCAGCACCTGGTCGACGGTGACGATCCCCCGGTCCGCGCGGGCGGCGGGGTCGAGGCCGTCCTGGTGGCGACGCTCGGGAAGGAGGAACACCATCGTGTTGGCGCAGGTCCGCGTGATGTCCTTCCACCACTCGGAGGCCGGAAGGCGCAGATGGACCAGCGGCAGTCCTCCGCTCGGGGGGATCCCCGCCCCTCGCTCGATCCGGAAGCGGATCGCGAGCCCGCAGTGGGCGCAGTACGAGTCGACCTGGACCGGCTCCCCCAGCATCGGATGGAAGGCGATGGAGTCCCA
>JASHSA010000149.1 GCA_030037035.1 Thermoplasmata archaeon | reverse complement strand
CCGCGGCGCGACGACCGCGAGCGCTCGCCGAGCCGGCCCGCGCCGATGCCGGCCGCGGCCGCACCGCCCCCGGTGCCGCTGACGCCGGAGCTGGGCCACTACTTCGAGCTGCTCAACGGCGTGGAGAACGCCTCCCGCTGTCTCTTCGTCGGCGAGGACGACGCCGTCGTCGGCGAGGCTCCGGTGAAGGAGATGATCGAGGCGATCGGCCAGCTCGCCACGCCGGCGAAGGCGGTCGTCTTCGACGGGATCGTCAGCCAGAGGCTGCTCGACGTCGTCCAGGAGAAGGGGATCGGCACGGTCGTCGGCACGCGCCTCGGCCCGATCGGCAAGTTCCCGGACCAGGTCCGGATCTACACGCGGGCGGACCTGCAGGCCCCCCCGGCGCCGCGCTAGGCGCCGGGAGGCGCGCCCCGCCTCGACGTGCGGGGCGCAGCTATTTGCGGGATCCCTCCGTACCGAGAACGGAGCGAGGGTGACCGAAGGGGCCCACCACCTTCCGGCGGCGATCGACGAGATCGAGACGACCGCCGACATCTCGATCCCGACCGACCCGCTCGAGCGCGTCATCGGGCAGGAGAAGGCCGTCGAGATCGCCCGCATCGCCGCCTACCAGCATCGCCACCTTCTCCTGGTCGGCCCGCCCGGCATCGGGAAGTCGATGACCGCGCAGGCGCTCGCCCTGCACCTCGACCGCCCCCGCTCGGAGCTGCGGGTCGTGCACAACCCGGAGAACCCGGAGCGGCCGACGGTCGAGATCGTCTCGCGCGACGAGGTCCATCGCGAGCGCGAGGCGCTCCGCTCGGTCGAGGGGGAGCTGATCGCCCCGGCCGACGCGCCCGCGTCGGTCGCCGAGCGGCTCGGCTACCGCTGTCCGAGGTGCAGCTTCTATTCGCTCCCCAGCGAGCGGTACTGCCCGAGCTGCGGGAACATCAAGCAGGTCCTTCCGGGGATGGCCGGCAGTTCGAACCCGTTCCGCGACCTTGTCGGGGGGATCCTCGAGCTGACGGTCAGCCCGGGGGGCAACCCTCAGGAGTCGGTCCGGACGACGCGCCTGCGGAACGGCGTGGAGGAGGTCGTGGCCTACGAGCGGGCCGGCGACCGGATCAAGGTCCTCGACCAGCGGGCGCTCGAGCGAAGGAGGACGCTCCAGCGGGAGAGCCCGAGCAAGGTCCTCGTCAAGCTCGACCGGAACTCGTTCGTCATGGCGACCGGCGCGAGCGAGACGGAGCTGCTCGGCGACGTCCGCCACGACCCGTACGGCGGCCACCCCCAGCTCGGCAGCCTTCCGTACGAGCGGGTGATCGCCGGGGCGATCCACGAGTCGCACGAGGGGGTGCTGTTCATCGACGAGCTGCCCCACCTCGGGTTCCTGCAGCGGCACATCCTCACGGCGATGCAGGAGAAGCGGTTCCCGATCTCCGGTCGCAACCCGCAGTCGGGGGGAGCCGCGGTGCGGGTCGACAGCGTTCCCTGCGACTTCATCCTGGTCGCGGCGGCGAACATTCAGGACCTGCACGGGATCCTCTCGCCGCTCCGCTCCCGCATCGCCGGCTCCGGCTACGAGGTCCTGCTCGAGACGACGATGGCGGACAACGAGGCGAACCGCCTGAAGGTCGCCCAGTTCTGCGCGCAGGAGATCGCCGTCGACGGGAGGATCCGTCCGGCGACGCGCGCGGCGCTCCTCGAGCTGATCAAGGAGGCCCGACGGCGCGCGGAGGTCCTCGACGGCCGACGCAACGCCCTCACGCTCCGGCTCCGCGAGCTCGGAGGCCTCATCCGGACCGCGGGGGACCTCGCGGCGGTCAGCGGCAGCGAGACGGTCGACGCCCCCCACGTGCGCCGGGCGCTCGAGCGTGCCCGCTCGATCGAGGAGCAGGTCCGCGAGGCGTACGGTTCGTTCCAGAGCGGGCTCCGCCAGGAGTCGACCGAGGCGCAGCGCCAGCAGGCGAGCGGCTACTACCACTGGACCGAGCACCCGGACCCGAGCCAGTTCCCGGGCGGCTACGGCTAGCCCGCGCCCGACACCGATAAGAGCCGCACTTCGGTCGCCGCCGCTCGCGGGCGCGTGGTCTAGTGGTCATGACGTCACCCTGACATGGTGAAGGTCGCCAGTTCGAATCTGGCCGCGCCCATCACCATCCTCCGGAACCCTCGGCGCCCCTTGCCGGTCCGGCTCGCCCGGTCCGCGTAGGCCCCTCGGTCGGCTCGCCCGGTCCGCGTAGGCTCCTCGGTCGGCTCGCGCCCACCTCTGGGCTCCAGGACCGCTCTCCACGGAGCTTCGGGGACCCGCAGCGGAGCTGGTGCCGGTCCTCGAGGCTTGGGCGGGGCTCGACCGTTCCCGTACGGCAGGCGACCGCCCGGACGGGAGCGGTTCCGGTCCGGCCCTCGGCTCCCGGCCCAGGGCTCCCACCGCGACGACCGGCGGCCGGGGAGCTCCTCCGTCGCCCGAAGCGGCCTGCCATCGGGCTGGTCCGGCCTGCGCATGACGCGGAGGCTTAACTTGCGGCCCGGGGATGCCGACGCCGTGGGCGAAGAACGCCGGCGATTGGCCGCCATCATGTTCACCGACATGGTCGGCTACGCCGCGCGGACCCAGGCCGACGAGACGGCCGCGCTCGGCCTGCTGGACCGGCACAACCGGCTGCTCCGCCCGATCTTCGCGAAGTTCCGCGGGCGCGAGGTAAAGACCGTCGGGGACGCCTTCGTGGTCGAGTTCGAGAGCGCCCTCGACGCCGTCCGCTGCGCTCTCGACTTCCAGCGGATGCTCCACTACTACAACGTTCGGTCCGTCGACGCCTGGAAGATCCAGGTCCGGGTCGGGATCCACGTCGGCGATGTCGTCGAGACGAACGGCGACATCCTGGGCGACTCGGTGAACATCGCCGCGCGCATCGTCCCGCTCGCCGACCCCGAGGGGATCTGCCTGACGCAGCAGGTCTACGACCAGGTCCTGAACAAGGTCGAGGCGAGTTTCGCGAAGCTGCCGGCGGTCACGCTGAAGAACATCCGGGCTCCGACGAGCGTCTTTCGGATCGTTCCCGGCTGGGACGGCGCCTCGCACCCGCGACCGAGAGCGGAGGCCTCCTCGGACCGACCGATCGCGGTCCTGCCGCTCGCCAGCATCAGCCCCGACCCCGGGGACGCGTACTTCGCCGACGGCCTTACGGAGGAGCTGATCTCGGAGCTGTCGCAGGTCCGGGGCCTGAGCGTCATCGCGCGGACGTCGGTCGCGCCGTACAAGACCGCCCCGAAGCCGATCGTCCAGGTCGCGGCCGAGCTGGGCGTCGGCGCGGTGCTCGAAGGGAGCGTGCGCAAGGCCGGCGACCGGGTCCGCATCTCGCTGACGCTGGTCGACGCGCAGACCCAGCGGCACCTGTGGGCGCACCGCTACGACCGAAAGGTCGACAACGTCTTCGCCGTCCAGGCGAACATCGCCCGACGGACCGCGAAGGCGTTGCGCCTCGAGTTCGACCAGACCTCGACCCCCGAGGTGCAGGTCCGGGCCGTCCCGAACCCACGGTTCGGCACCGTCACGACGGGGGAGGCGTACGACGCCTACCTCCGTGGGCTGGTCGCGTCGACGCGCCTCGAGGAGCGAGGGTTCGAGGAGGCGGTCCACCACTTCGAGCTCGCCACGCGGCTCGACCCGACGCTCGCCGAGGCGTACGCGGCGTGGGCGAACCTGTACGTCCTGGTCGCGGGGGACTACCTGCCGATGCGGCAGGTCATCCCCCGGGCGCGGGAGCTCGCGACGCAGGCCCTCGAGCTCGCGCCGAACTCCTCGGAGGCCCACGCGGCGCTGGCGAACATCGTGCTCCAGTTCGACCACGACTGGGAGCAGGCGGAGACGGAGTTCACGAACGCCATCGCGCTGAACTCGAGCAACGTCACCGCCTACCGGTTCCTCGGGATGCTCCTCGTGACGCTCGGACGGTTCGAGGAGGCGAAGCAGGCGATCCGTCGCGCGATCGTGCTCGACCCGAGCGGACACGACCAGATGATGCTCGCTCGCGCGGAGATCCTCTCCGGGAACGTCGACGCCGGCGTCCGGATGGCCGAAGAGGCGGGCGACCCCCACCACCGGAGGTCGTCCGCCCACCGGGTCCACATGGGCCTCCTCTACCTCGAGGCCGGTCGGCGGTCGGAGGCGCTGAGGATGGCCGACGCCTCCCTGGAGGAGGCGAGCGACTCGGAGAGGTTCGACCACGCTCTCCTGAACGCGCTGGTCGGACGACCGGGGGCCGCACGACGGCTCGCCGACGAGGTGGCGCGGGGCGAGGCGAAGTCCTACACGTCGGAGGCGCACCTCGCCATGCTCTACGCGGCGCTCGGCGAGAAGGAGCGCGCGCTCGACCTGCTCGAGAAGGACTTTCGAGAGGGGGACGCGATACTCTGGCTCTACTACCAGGCCCCGTTCTTCGAGCCGATCCGGGGCGACCGCCGGTTCACGGCCCTGCTGCAGCGGTATCGGCTTCCCGCGAGCGCGCTCCGCACCCTCGCGGTGTCGGGCTAGCCACCGGGCCCCGCCGTTCGGCGTCGCCTCGGACGGTCCGGCGGATCGTCGGAGGAGGGGGGCTCGGCGAGCCCCCGCCCGACCGGTCCACGCGGGAGCCGTGGGTTCCGAACGCCCGCCCGGGGTGCTACAGCCGAAGCTCGGTCGAATCGCCCAGGGTACAGGAGAGGCGGACCGGGCCGGGCCCTCGGGCGCGGATCGTCGCGCTCCGTCCCACGATGCTGTCGGTGAGCTCGACCGGTCCGGAGATCTCGCTCCCCTCCATCACGATCGCCCTCGAGAGCGCGCTGTCCCGAACGGTGCACCGGTCCCCGACCGCCGTGCCGGGTCCGATCCGGGCGCGACCCTCCAGCCGGGTATCGTTCCCGACCACCACCGGCCCTTCCAGCCGGACCTCCGGACCGACGTAGGCACCGCGTCCGAGGCCGACGTGACCGTGGAGCTCGGCGCCGTCGGCGACCGTCCCGGCGCGCACGAACCGCTCCGCGGGCAGCGTCCGCAGGACGAGGTCGTTCGCCTCGAGCAGGTCTTCCGGGCGCCCGGTGTCCTTCCACCAGCCGTCGACCCGCTGGACGGCGATCGGCGCTCCCTGCTCGTGCAGCCGCCAGATCGCGTCCGTAATCTCCAGCTCCCCCCGCCGTGACGGCCGGAGCCCTCGGACGATCGGCAGGATCGACGGCGTGAACAGGTAGACCCCGACGAGCGCGAGATTGCTCCGCGGCGACGCCGGCTTCTCGACGATCGAGACGATGCGCTCCCCGTCCATCTCCACGACCCCGTAGCTCCCAGGATGGGAGACCGGGGTCACGCCGATGACCGCGTCGACGCGGGCGTCGCGGAACCGCCGGACGAACGGCTCGACCCCCGACTGGAGGAGGTTGTCGCCGAGGTACATCAGGAACGGCTCGTCGTCCAGGAAGTCGCGGGCGCAGAGGAGGGCATCCGCCAGCCCCCGCGGCTCGCCCTGCCGGATGTACTGGACGCGCAGGCCGAACGCGCCCCCGTCCCCGACGGCCTGGGTGATCCCTTCGTTGACCGTGCCGAGGACGATCCCGACGTCGGAGATCCCTCCGGCGGCGAGGTGTCGAAGGCCGTAGAACAGCATCGGTTCGTTCGCGATCGGGATCATGTGCTTGTTGCCGGTCGAGGTCAGCGGCCGCAGCCGGGTCCCATGGCCGCCGGCCAGGAGGATCCCCTTCACCGCCCGCGCCCCTGAGCCGAGAGGAGCTCGCGGATCCCGAGCCGCCACGGCGTGAGTCGGACGCCGAGGCGCTGGGCCCGGCCGGGCGCGAGCCCGCCCCGGATCGGGCGGGGCGCGACCCCGGAGCCGGGGACCGGCTCGACGAGGGTCCCCCGCTCGACCTCCACGGCCGATCCGCGCGCGTGAGCGAGGAGCTCGAGGCCGAACTCCCACGGGGTCGTGAGCTCCGGCGACGCGACATGGAAGACCCCCGGGGCCCTGCGGAGAACGAGGGTCTCTACGGCGCCGGTGACGTCCGGGACCCACGTCGGGGAGATCTGCTGGTTGGCGTAGAGGGGAGGGAGCGTTCCGTCCCGGTGCCGCGCGAGCATCCATCGCGCGAAGTCGAGCTTCGGCGCGAAGGCGGCCCGGTACGGGTAGGAGATCCGGACGACCGCGAGGTCGGCGCCCGCGCCGCTCGCCCGACGCTCGCCCTCGCTCTTGGTCCAGCCGTACCAGCTCATCCGCGTCGAGAGCGGGGAGCGAGGGGCGTCCTCGCCGTACGGCCCGCGCGTCCCGTCGAAGACGAAGTCCGTCGAGAGCTGGACGAAGAATTTGCCGGCCTTGCGGGCGCCCCTCGCCACCGCCTCGGGAGCGAGGGTGTTCACCGCCCAGGCCGGCCCGCTCGGCGTCGTCGACTCGGAGCGCTCCCGTTCGATCGCGTCGACGTCGGTCCGGGCGGCGAAGTTGACGACGGCCGGCTCCGGCGCCGAGCGGACGTGACGCTCGACCTCCGCCGGGTCGGAGAGGTCGAGCCGGTCGAAGCGCTCGACGCGCAGGCCGACGGCCCGGGGATCCGCCCGACCGGCCGCCGACAGGCCCAGGCGGGAGGAGGCGACGAACTCCGACCCCACCAGGGACGTCGCGCCGAGCACCAGGACGTCGCTCGTACGGCCTCCTAGGGCGGTCGGGACCCCGCCCGAACGAGGTCCCAGGCGAACGGGCGACCGAGCGACGCGACCGGGACCGACGCGAACGGCACGCGGCCCTCGTCGGCCGGACTGTAGAGCTCCGTCGGAAAGTTCTGGAGCAGGAACGGCTCCTCGGCGAGGTTGCCGATGCAGTGCAGGACGCCGGGCGGGATCGGGACGAGGTAGGTCGTGAGCTCGCGCGCCGGAGCGTGGGCGAGCGCCGCGGCGGGCGCCCCGGTCATCCGCACGACGTCGAGGAGCCCCTCGGTCGGGGAGCCGGAGCGTCGGTCGAGCAGCGCGAGGACCATCTCCCCGAGCACGACGACGAAGCGGTCGGTCTGGACCTGATGCAGGTGCCAGCGGTCGGCATCGCGGAACTGCCCGGGGAGCGTGACGGAGGAGTACGACATGCGGAACGTCGAGCCCGCGACCTCGGCGTCGTCCGCGCGGAGCGTCTCCAGGAGGAACCCCCGCGGGTCCTGGTGGACGGTCCGACGGATCGGGCGGGCCCCCGCGATCCGTATCGACCGGGGCTCCTCCGGCGCGATCGGCCGGTCCGACGCCGGCGGGAGGGGGTTCGGAGCCATGGGGGTGGTTCAGCGGGCCTCTCCGACCAGCGGGGACCACCACCGAGGGTTATCACGGTACCATCGAACGGTCCGGTCGAGCGCCTCGTCGAGGCCGACGCGCGGGCGCCAGCCCAGCTCCTCGCGGAGGCGGCTCGGGTCGAGGGCGTACCGGCGGTCGTGGCCGAGCCGATCCGGCACGGGCCGCACGACCTCCGGGCCCCGCCCGAGCCGTGCCGCCAGCCGCGCGACGAGGTCGCGGTTGGCGAGCTCGTTCTCGGCCGACACGAGGTACGTCGACCCGCTGCGCCCCCGCCGGGCGATCAGCTCCAGCGCCTCGCAGTGGTCCGCGACGTAGATCCAGTCGCGCACGTTCCGGCCGTCGCCGTAGAGCGGGACCGATTCGCCGCGCAGGAGGCTCGTGATCGCGCGCGGGACGAACTTCTCCGGGTGCTGGTACGGTCCGAAGTTGTTCCCGCAGTTGGAGATCGTGACCGGGAGCCCGTAGGTCTCGTGCCAGGCCCGGACGAGGTGGTCCGAGGCGGCCTTGCTCGAGGAGTACGGCCCTCGAGGGCGGTACGGCGACTCCTCCGTGAACCGTCGGGGTTCCTCCAGCCCGAGCGAACCGTAGACCTCGTCGGTCGAGACGTGGTGGAAGCGCCGCACGTCGCCCTTCCGGCACGCCTCGAGGAGGACCGCCGTCCCGAGCACGTTCGTCCTCACGAACGGCAGAGGGTCGGCGATCGCGCGGTCGTTGTGCGTCTCGGCGGCGAGGTGGAGCACGAGCTCCGCCCCCCGCAGCGCCTCGGTCATCGCAGCCGCGTCCGCGATGTCCGCGACCTTGAGCTCGAAGCGGGCTCGGCCCTCAAGGTCCGCGACCGACTCCCGCCGCCCGGCGTAGGTCAGGGCGTCGACCGCCGTCAGCTCGTCGTCCGGATGCCGCTCGAGCCAGTGGTGGACGAGGTTGGAGCCGATGAACCCGGCCGCCCCGGTGACGACGACCTTCATGCCGGCGCGGGAGAGGCCGGGCCGCCCTCATATCGGGTCTCCTGCCGTTCGAGCTCGCGCTCGGCACGCCGGCGGCCCTTCCGGCGTCGGCCCGGAGAGATCGCCCGGCCCGAGGGCCTAGGCCCGGCCGGCGCGAGCCCGGGACCGCCTCGCGCGGCGGGCCTGCCTACCTCCCGGGAGCGCGAGGCGCATCTCGCTGCCGTTCTCGAAGCCGAGGCGTTCGTAGACCGGGCGGCCGAATCTCGAGGCGTGGAGCACGAGGCGTCCGTAGCGGCGGGCCCTCGCCCAGGCGATCATCTCCTGGACGATGCGCGACGCGACACCGAGGCCCCGGTGGCGCCGGTCGGTGAACATCGACAGGACGTACGGTACCTCGCCGCGGCCCAGCGGCCCGGGACGCGGCTGCGACGGCATCAGCCAGAGCGCCCCGCTCGCCACCGGCCGGCCCGAGCCGTCGTCCACGACGAACGCGAGGAACTTTCCCGTCGCCATCTGGCGTCGGACCCACGCACGGTAGGCGATGTCGTGCCGGTCGAGATCGGCCGGTCGGAAGCGGCGCAGCTCGCGCCACATCGACCGGCGATGCCGGACCAGGGTGTCGAGGTCGCGGAGCGTGGCGCGACGCAGGCGAAGCTCCTCGGGGGTTCCACGGCGGGCCCGGCGGACCGGAACGGCCCCGGCGCGTCGCGGCGGAGCACGTCGGCGGGGGCGCGCCATCGTCGCCTAGTTCTGCTTCAGCGCGGCGACCAGCTGGCCGACCGCCGTCTGCGCGTCGCCGTAGAGCATGCGACAGTTGTCGGCATAGAACAGCTCGTTCTCGATCCCCGCGAACCCCTTGCCCTGGCCGCGCTTGATCACGATCACCGTCTTCGCCTTGTCGACGTCGAGGATCGGCATCCCCTCGAGCGGGCTGCCCTTGCGGCGGGCCGCCGGGTTCACGACGTCGTTCGCCCCGATGACGAGGACGACATCGACCGCCGGGAACTCGGCGTTGATCTCGTCCCGGTCGAACAGCTTGTCGTAGCTGATCCCGGCCTCGGCAAGCAGGACGTTCATGTGGCCGGGCATGCGGCCCGCGACCGGGTGGATCGCGAACTTCACCGTCACGCCCTTCGCCGCCAGCAGGTCGGCGAGCTCCTTGACCTTCTGCTGCGCCTGGGCGACCGCCATCCCGTAGCCGGGCGCGATGACGACCTCGCCGGCGTAGGCCATCAGGACCGCCGCGTCGCTCGCGTCGATCGGACGCAGCGTGCCCTGCACGACGGCGCCGGTCTCCTCCTTCGCCCCGAAGGCGCCGAAGAAGACGTTGCCGATCGAGCGGTTCATCGCCCGGGCCATCAAGACGGTCAGCAGCGAGCCGGCGGCGCCGACGAGCACGCCCGCGATCACCATCGCGTAGCCGGCGTCGCCGAGCGGACCGTTCACGAGCGCGAAGCCGTCCAGGCCGACCGCGATCCCCGTCAGGGCGTTGAACAGGCTGATCACGACCGGCATGTCGGCCCCGCCGATCGGCAGCGTGAACAGGACCCCGTAGACGACGAGGAACAGAAAGAACGGCGCGAGGTACTGCGCGTGCAGCCCGCCGACCGCGTAGCCGCCGAAGCCGAGCGCGACGATCAGGACCGCGAAGTTCACGACCTGCCGCGCCGGCAGGACGATCGCCTTCGACGGCATCCAGCCTTGGAGCTTGAGGAACGCGATCACGCTCCCGGAGATCGAGATCGCCCCGATGACCGCCCCGGCGACCGAGAGGTAGGCGGTGGCGCCGCGCAGGCTCG